>JAFTEI010000224.1 GCA_017453965.1 Lachnospiraceae bacterium | reverse complement strand
GAACGCAGTTTCCGATTTCGCGTTCGAAAAAGCTACAGATCAATATAATTCAGGAGGAAACTTAAAATGGCAAAAGAAATCAAATACAGCACAGACGCCAGAAAAGCTTTAATGGCAGGCGTAGACCAGCTGGCGGATACCGTCAGCGTAACACTTGGACCTAAGGGAAGGAACGTTGTTCTGGACAAGTCTTACGGCGCACCCCTTATCACTAACGACGGTGTTACCATCGCAAAGGAGATCGAGCTGGAGGACGCTTTTGAGAACATGGGAGCACAGCTCGTTAAGGAAGCTGCTACGAAGACCAACGATGTAGCCGGAGACGGAACCACCACAGCTACAGTTCTTGCACAGGCTATGATCCACGAAGGAATGAAGAACCTCGAGGCAGGCGCTAACCCGATCATCATGAGAAAGGGTATGAAGAAGGCCTGTGAGGCAGCTGTAGACGCTATCGTAAAGATGAGCTCCAAGGTTTCCAGCAAGGACCACATCGCAAAGGTAGCTTCCATTTCAGCGAGTGATGAGACCGTAGGCCAGATGGTTGCCGACGCTATGGACAAGGTTTCAAAGGACGGTGTTATTACCATAGAAGAGAGCAAGACCATGGAGACAGAGCTGGATATGGTTGAAGGTATGCAGTTCGACCGCGGCTATGTTTCAGCTTATATGTGCACTGATATGGATAAGATGGAGGCAGTTCTCGAAAATCCCTACATCCTTATCTGCGACAAGAAGATCTCTACGGTCAACGACCTGCTTCCTCTGCTTGAGGAGATCGTTAAGAAGGGCGCTTCGCTTCTTATCATCGCTGAGGATATCGAGGGTGAGGCTCTTACGACCCTTATCGTCAATAAGCTCCGTGGAACCTTCAATGTAGTAGGTGTCAAGGCTCCCGGCTACGGCGACAGAAGGAAGGAAATGCTCCAGGATATCGCTATTCTGACCGGAGGACAGGTTATCTCCTCAGAGCTTGGTCTTGAGCTTTCCGAGACAACTATAGATCAGCTCGGACGTGCAAAGAGCGTTAAGGTAAATAAGGACAACACGATTATCGTTGACGGAGCAGGCAAGAAGGCCGATATCAAGGCTCGTACAAACCAGATCCGTTCACAGATAGAGACAACTACTTCTTCCTTCGATAAGGAGAAGCTTCAGGAGAGGCTTGCAAAGCTGTCAGGCGGCGTTGCAGTCATCAGAGTAGGTGCTGCTACCGAGACAGAGATGAAGGAAGCCAAGCTCAGAATGGAGGATGCTCTTGCAGCTACCAAGGCTGCGGTTGAAGAGGGTATCATCGCAGGAGGCGGCTGCGCATATATCCACGCTCAGAAGGATGTTGAGGAGCTGGTAGGCAAGCTCGACGGAGATGAGAAGACAGGTGCAAGGGTCGTTCTTAAGGCTCTGGAGGCTCCTATCTATCATATAGTTGCGAACGCAGGTCTGGAGGGCTCAGTTATCATAAATAAGGTTAAGGAGTCCAAGGTAGGAGTCGGCTTCGATGCCCTGCACGAGGAGTACACCGATATGGTCAAGGCTGGTATCCTCGATCCCGTTAAGGTTACGAGGAGCGCTCTGCAGAACGCTACTTCGGTTGCAAGCACACTCCTTACCACGGAGTCGGTAGTGGCTACCAAGAAGGAGCCCGTACCGCCGATGCCCGCAGGTGGCACACCCGGGATGGGGATGTGAGCGTAGCTACGAGCAGTGCAAATATGTAAATGGAAGCAAGGAGAGGCACTTGTGTCTCTCCTTGTTTACGTTTACATATTTATTCGGCGACAGCCGGACATCGAGTGTCCGCAGGACACGAGATGAGCACTGCTCATCTACACAAGCACTGCGACTGTTTACTTTTCCCCCCAACTTTGCTAACATATCCTACATGAGTCGTAAGTTCCGGGCTCCGGCCCTTGTCTGTTTATTCATAGTCATACTTTTTTTTACCCAGCATCTTTTAAGATACCTTCTGATTGATGATACTAAATCCTACACAAGACTCATGATGCACGAGATGTACAATTCCCCTCAAAACATCGATGCCCTCTTCGTGGGCTCCTCCCACTGCTACAGGGCCCTGGACCCCTCCATTACTGACGGACTCATGGGCGTCTATACCTTTAACGCAGGCACCTCCAGCCAGTACATCGACGGCGCATATGCGCTCATAAGGGAGGCTCAGGCCCACCACGACCTGAAGACGGTATATGTGGAGAGCGAGTTCAATACGGCCTGTGCGGAGCCCTTTAAGGACAGGAGCTCGCTTCTTAGCACTTATATCATCTCGGAATATATGCCCTTTTCCCTGAACAAATTGAGCTTTCTCCTGAATGCCTCCTCCATGGAGCTCTACCCGAATTCCTTTCTGCCCCTGGGAAAATATAAAAATATGATCGACAGCCCGGCTAAGATATCCGGCGTCCTGGATGGAAAGAATACGGATGACTACAGAAATTTCGCCTATGTCACGAATGAAAACGAAAGCTACATGGGGCGCGGCTACGTCGCCACCAGAGGGGTGATAGGCGAAGAGGATAAAAATCAGGACGAATTCTATAAGATAAACTTGAGGGCTGTATCTTATGACTGGAAAAAAACAGTACGGAAGATCGGAAGATTTTGCTCGGACAATGGCATAGAGCTGGTATTTTTCTGTTCTCCGATGAATGAGAGATATCTGGACGGAGTCGGCAATTATGATGAATATGTGTCGATGCTGAAGGATATGGCGGCGGAATTGGGGGCTTCCTATTACGATTTCAACCTTTGCAGGGATGAGTATTTAGACCTGGAGGATGAGGACTTCCTGGACCTGGGGCATCTGAACCAAAACGGAGCCGGAAAATTCAGCCGCGTCTTTGGCAGCTTTTTCGGCGGAAACATAGATAAAGACAGGCTTTTCCATGCTACCTATGAGGAGAAGCGAACATATGAGGAGGGCGCCAAATGAACATTTTCAGCGTCCGTTTTCTCATTTTTCTCATAATTTCCCTGTGTTTATATTATACAGCTGCGAGAAGAAAACAGTGGGTGCTGATTTTGACCGCAAACCTCGTGTTTTACGCCTTTTCCGGCTATGAGAACCTAATTTTTATCGCCGTTACAACTGTGAGCACGTGGCTCGGAGCCCGTCTCATGGAAGGCTTTGAGGGTAAAAGCAAAGCGGAGAGAAAGGCTGTGGAGAGCAGGGAGGACAAGCAAAGGATAAAGAAGCTCTGGCTCTTTAGGAAAAGGCTTGTTCTCGCGGCGGTCCTGGTGCTCAATTTCGGGATTTTAGGCGTTTTAAAATATACGGGCAATATTCTCTCGCTCTTGGGACTGAACGGCCCGGACGGAGCTTTTGGGGCCCCTGGAGGGGCAGCCTCCCTTATCCTCCCTCTGGGCATATCCTTCTATACCTTTCAGTCCACGGGCTATCTCATAGACATATACGGGGCGAAGTACGAGGCAGAGAAGAGCCTGCCCAGATACGCGGCCTTTGTCTCCTTCTTTCCCCAGCTGATACAGGGGCCCATAAACCGCTACGATGAGCTGAAGACCACGCTCTTTACGACCCACAGGCTGAGTGTGGGTGTGGTCAGGCATGCGCTCTTACGCTTCGCTTTCGGTGCCCTGAAGAAGTTTGCGGTGGCCGACCTGCTCTCAGGAAGCGTCTCGGCAATACTGGATTCGACGGATACTTCGCTCCACGGAATGACTGTCGCCGCCGGGATATTGATGTACGGAATACAGCAATATACGGACTTTTCCGGGGGTATAGACATGGTCATGGCCGTCGCTGAGCTCTTCGGGGTCAGGATGAGGGAAAACTTCCGGCAGCCCTATTTCAGTATTTCTATAGGTGATTTCTGGAGGCGCTGGCATATTTCCCTGGGGGCCTGGATGCGGGACTATGTGTTTTACCCCTTCGCACTCACAAAGCCGATGCAAAGGCTTGGAAAGCGGGGAACGGGTGAGTTCGGCAAGCATTTTTTCAAGGTGCTGCCGGCCTGCCTTGCAAATATTTTAGTGTTTTTCCTGGTGGGACTGTGGCACGGAGCCGAGCTCCACTATATCTTGTGGGGGCTCTATAACGGAATCCTCATAGCCCTCTCAGACGTTCTGGCGCCCGTATTTACGCGGTTTAGCGGGTTTTTAAAGATAAATTCACAGTCTGTGGGAATGTACATTTTCAGGGTGATTCGTACCTTCGCACTAGTGCATATCGGTTGGTATTTCGACAGAATATATGATTTTGAGATGATGAAGGTTTTCCTCAAAAACACTGTATTTCACTTCGATCCGGCAGCTTCAATACCGGAGCTTCATGCACTTGTGAGTGGAAAACTCACAAAATGGACTGTTCAAATAATCGTAATTTCTTACGCAATTACGGCGCTTGTCAGCGTTTTTAAAGAAAAAGAGATGGACATATACAAAATGTTGTATAATAGGAATGTGGTTTTCAGATGGGTCTTATATCTTATAATATTCCACCTGATCCAGCTCGCATTGATATATGGTACGGCGACGGAGAGCTTCATGTATGCGTTCTTCTGACGATTGTATTCCGTGAAATGATAAGTTGTATCGGCGGGGCGGAACCCTGGAGGTTTCCGTAGCGTGATACCTGATAGAGGAGAAAATAATGTACACTAAAAATATACTGGACTGGCTGGAGGCGGATGCGAAAAATTTTCCGGACAGGCCGGCCTTTGGAGATACGGAGGGGGATATAAGCTATTCCGGGCTTATGAGAGACGCCCGTCTTATCGGAAGCTTTATCATAAAAAAGGCAGAGCCAAATCAGCCCATAGCCTTTTTTCTGGAGAAGAGCTGTGTAGCCATAAGGGGTATGTTCGGCGCGATTTACGCCCGCTGCTTCTATTCCATAATGGATGTGAGGAGCCCCATACCAAGGCTTAAGAAAATGCTATCGGTCTTAAAGCCGGCGCTCATTCTTACGGACAGGAAAAATGCTGAGGCGGCGGAGGAATTCCGGGATGAGGCTGAGATCTTCTGTATAGAGGATTTGCTTCAAAATGAGAGCGCGGATGAGGAGTTGCTCAGGGCAAGGAGGGCAGGGGCTCAGGACATCGACCCGATTTATTTAAACTTTACCAGCGGCAGCACCTGCACAGATCG
>JAFTEI010000223.1 GCA_017453965.1 Lachnospiraceae bacterium | reverse complement strand
GTCCCGCGGCCTCAGCTGTAAAAAAAGGTGCATTTTTTAGACTATTGGTCTTCATGAAAATTTCGTTTCCGTCAGAGAGGGTAAGCCTCAGGGCTTCGTTTATATCGCCTCCGGATATACCCGATCTTCCGGTTATTTTTACGTCATCTCCGAAGAGAGTCCTTACAGCAGCTTCAAGTGAAGTGAAATTTTCAGGCTTCTTTGTCGTATACATGGTCAGTTCCTCGTCGTAATATTGCAGAGCTGTTTGCCTGAGCCTCCTAAGCGGCCTCAAAGATCTTCTGCTCGTTCTCTTTCATCTCTCGCTTTTCATTTTCTATGACCTGAATCGTAAAGAGAACACGCTCGGGAGTGCGCCCCTCGATTCTGTCGAGGGCGAAGAGGTGGTGCAGCTGCTCGTTGGCGCCCTGCTCTTTGGGGCGGGAAATGGTCTCAGAGTCAGTTTCCACTACGGGAATGATCTCATTTTTGTTCAGGTCTATCATATAGATCGCCATATATATATCGGACATGCTCAAGAGCCCGGACAACTGAATGATTATCAGAATCAGTATTAAAACAGGACATAGTATTAAGATCCATTTAAAATATCTGCCGAGCTTTGCCTTCATATTATATCTCCAAAAAAACCAAAGGTTTACTTATTCTACATAATGAATTATATTTACGTCAATATATTGCAATTCGGCGGTCTGGCTGACCATTGAATTGTGATGAGTTGTACAGTTAACATAACTTCAGACAGGAGAAAACAAGATGACAGATTATGAAGCTATTGCGAGAAATAACCACAAGAGCGGTAAGAATTGTGCCATGTCGGTTTACGACGCCATTGCCGCGCTGAACAAAAATAAGACCAGGGCACCGATGCCCAGGGCCGAGGGCGGTAAATGCGGGGCAGTGCTGGCAGCAGAGCAGATACTTCGCGAAATGGGCCTTCCACAGGAAAAGACAGATGAATTTGACAGACAATTCGCTGAAAGCTTCGGCTCCCTTAAATGCGCGGAGCTCAGGGGAAGGCTGAATAATAAATGCAACGACTACGTCGGAGCCTCCGCCTCCATGGCCTCGGCAATGCTGGAGGCTATGAATTAAATAGTGAACGATAAAAATAATTTGGCGTTAAAACAGCAAAACCCCGGGAATGAAATCTTCCCGGGGGTTTTATTAAAGATAGCGCATAGCGGAATCGAACCGCTGTTTCCGCCGTGAGAGGGCGGCGTCTTAACCGCTTGACCAATGCGCCACGAACGAGTAAGATTTTAATACATAAATATAAAAAATGCAAGAGGAAATTTAAAAAAATTTTCAGCATTTATAAAGGGGGTATCGGTTTATGATGGAAAAAGCGGAACTGATGAAGCTGCAAAACGGCAGCGATGTAAGAGGTGTGGCAGTCGAAGGCATTGAGGGCGAGCACGTCAATCTGACGGAGGAGGCGGCGAACAGGATCGCCACGGGCTTCGTGCGCTTTCTGGAGAAGAAGACGGGTAAGGACGCCGATAAGCTGAAGATCATGGTGGGCCACGATTCCAGGATAACTGCGGATAAGATAAAGACCGCGGTGCTGGAGGCCTTCACTGCGGAGGGGGTCCAGGCCGTCGACAGCGGTCTTTCTTCGACTCCGGCGATGTTCATGTCCACAGTCTTTGAAGACACGGATATGGACGGGGCGGTCATGATAACCGCGAGCCACCTGCCCTTTAACAGGAACGGTCTTAAATTTTTTACGAAGGACGGCGGGGCGGAGAAGGCCGACATTACCGCTATCCTCGAAATGGCAGCGGACAGCGGCGTACAAAAGGGAGATGTCTTAAGGGCCGGAAAATTTGACCTTATTGAAAGATACAGCGCACATTTGAGGGATAAGATCCAAACGGCCTTAAAGGACGGGGACAGGCCCCTCGAGGGCATGCACATCATCGTGGATGCAGGAAACGGAGCGGGCGGCTTCTTCGCAAATAAGGTTTTATCGCCCCTGGGGGCGGATATAGAGGGAAGCCAGTTCCTCGAGCCCGACGGAATGTTTCCGAACCACATTCCGAACCCCGAAAACAAGGAGGCCATGGAGGCCATACAGAAGGCAGTGCTCTCTTCCGGGGCAGACCTGGGGTTAATCTTTGACACCGACGTAGACCGCATGAGCGCGGTGCTGCCAGACGGGGAGGAGGTCAACAGGAATGCGCTTATCGCGATGATGGCGGCCGTGCTGGCTCCCGACTATCCCGGCAGTACGATAATCACCGATTCGGTCACCAGTGACGAGCTGACCGAGTTCCTGACACAGGAGCTTAAACTGAAGCACCACCGCTTTAAGAGGGGCTATAAAAATGTCATCAACGAGTGCATCCGCTTAAATAAGGAGGGAGAGGTATCGCCCCTGGCCATAGAGACCAGCGGACACGGGGCCCTTTCGGAGAACTATTATCTGGACGACGGAGCCTATCTTGCGGTCAAGCTGGTCATAGCCGCGGCAAAGGCCAAAAAGAACAATTCGCAGCTGAGCTCGCTTATCGACAAGCTGAAGAGTCCCGCTGAGGCCAGGGAATTCAGGATAAAGATAATGCTCGAGGATGGGTTTAAGGAATACGGAAGCGACGTCCTGGACAAATTCAGGGAAAGGGCAAAGGAGCAGGGCATAGCCATAGCCGAGCCCTCCTACGAGGGAGTGAGGCTTAAATTCGACGGTGGCTGGGCGCTTTTAAGGCTGTCACTCCACGACCCCGTAATGCCGCTTAACATTGAAAGCAGCAGGGCAGGCGGCCTGGAGCCCATAGCGGCGAAGGTAAAAGAACTCCTTGCGGGCTTCGACAAGCTTTCGGGAGGCATTTTCGAATAAGGGTCAGGAATCAGACGTGATTGCGACAATTTTGCGACAAAATTCGCTAAAACCCTTGACTATTTGGGGGAAAACTAGTATAGTTCGGATGTAGTAGAGAGACGGTGGGCTGAAGAAGCCCACCGTTTTTGCGGAAGAGGAAAAGGAAATACCTATGGGAAAAGAAGCGGTTGCGGAGCGCTTTGCCGGGCTGGTCAGGCCGGTGACGGACAAGCAGGGGTTTGAACTGATAAAGACCGAATATGTCTGTGAGAGCGGAAACTGGTTTTTGAGAGCATATATAGATAAGGAAGGCGGCATCACCATAGACGACTGCGTTGCGGTAAGCCGGGTCGTGAGCAAGCTGCTGGACAAGGAAGATTTCATCGAGGAAAGCTATACCATGGAGATCTCATCTCCGGGCTTTATGAACGAGGCAAATGAAGGCAGCGAGCAGGATGACGGAGAATAAGCATATTCGATTTTCGTTAATACATTACAGGAGGAAGGTTTGAAATGGCCACAAGGAAAAAGAAGGTAGATGATCGTGACATGAGCGGCGGCTCCACACTGGAGATGATGGAGGCGATCGCCATGCTGGAGAAGGAAAAGGACATCAGCAGGGATGTACTTTTCGACGCGATCGAGAATTCACTGATCACCGCATGTAAAAACAGCTTTGGAAAGGCCGACAACGTACACGTAGAGCTCAACCGTGAGACGGGAGCCTACAATCTCTATGCGGAAAAGCTGGTGGTGGACCATGAGATCGAGGACGAAATGTCCGAAATAAGCCTTGAAGAGGCCAGAACCATAGATGCCAACGCAGAGGTAGGGGGAACGGTGAAATTCAACCTCCGTTCGGACGAATTCGGACGTATAGCGACCCAGAGCGCGAAGAACGTCATAGTTCAGAAGATAAAGGAAGAGGAACGCGCCGCGATCTTCAACCGCTACAGCGGCAAGGACCACGACGTGGTCACCGGTATCGTACAGCGTATAAGCAACGGAAATATCAGCATCAACCTCGGCAAGGCCGATGGTCTGCTTGCGGAGAATGAACAGGTAGACGGGGAGAAGCTTCGTCCCCTGGACAGGATAAAGGTATTTATCCTGGACGTAAAGAACACGCCCCGGGGACCGAGGATAATGGTGAGCCGTACACATCCGGAGCTCGTAAGGCGCCTCTTTGAAAACGAGGTGGCTGAGGTGGCCGACGGAACAGTCGAGATAAAAAATATCGCCCGTGAGGCCGGGTCCAGGACAAAGATCGCGGTATATTCCAATAATCCCGATGTGGATGCCGTAGGCGCCTGCGTAGGTATGAACGGAAGCCGTGTAAATGCAGTTGTAAACGAGCTCAGAGGTGAGAAGATCGATATAGTCAACTGGGATGAAAACCCGGCGATCTTCATAGAGAATGCCCTTTCACCCGCAAAGGTCGTGCTTGTCATCGTGGATGGCGACGAGAAGACGGCGAAGGTAGTCGTACCCAACGACCAGCTTTCACTGGCTATCGGACAGAAGGGGCAGAATGCCCGTCTGGCTGCCCGTCTTACAGGTTTTAAGATCGACATCAAGGATGAGACCCAGGCCAAGGATACGCCCGGCTTCAGAATGGAGGACTACCTCGAGGATGAGGACGAGGAGTACGAGGGTGAGTACGATGAGGACGGCGAGTTCATGGAAGGCGAGAGCTATTACGATGAAAACGGCGAATATATAGGCGGAGAGATAGCTGAGGAGGAGCTGAGCATGTCCGACGGCGGATATGAGGAGGAGGCTACCGTGGAGGAGCCGGCAGCAGAGGAGACGGCAGCTGAGGAAGAAGCCGGAGAGCCCGGAGAACAGGCTCAGGAGCCTAAGGAAGAATAATTTTTAATGGATGGAGTAGCTTTGAGCCGTAAATCAGATATTACCGGGGATATAACTCATTTAATAGATGAGAAATATGTCGTAGAAAGGCGCTGCGTATTTTGCAGACAGGTCAGGCCCCTGGCCGAGCTTGTGAGAACGGCGAGAGTAAAGGATGAAGCGGTCTTTGACCCCAGGGGCAGGGCGCAGGGCAGAGGAGCCTATATCTGCAGGGATGCAAAGTGCATAGAGGGCGCAAAGAGGACCAGGGCCCTTGAGAGGAGCCTTAAATGCAGAGTGGGCGAGGATATATATAACGAGATATTAAAAGGAGTATGCTGATGAGACCCGATAGGGCATTGTCGCTGCTGGGGCTGGCGGTAAAGGCCGGAAAGGTAGTGAGCGGGGAGTTTTCGACGGAGAGCTCCATAAAAAGCCACAAGGCAAAGCTGGTCATTGTCACAGAGGATGCCTCTGACAATACCAGGAAAAAATTTCAGGATAAGTGTAAATTCTACAATGTACCGTTTTTTATTTACGGTACTAAAAATACATTGGGTCACGCGATGGGCAAGCAGGACAGAGCCTGTGCGGCCGTTGAGGACCGGGGTTTTGCTACAAATTTGGAGACTTTATTCGGAGGAAGTGCAGAGTATGGCAAAGATTCAGATCATGAAGCTGACTAAGGAATTGAAGGATGAGGGTGTCGAGGTCACGAACAAGGACATCATAGCTTTCCTTAATTCAAAGGGAGTGGATGTGAGCAATCATATGCAGTCCATAGAGGACGGAGAAATAAAATTAGTCAGGGAAAGGTTTGCTGCAGGTGCCTCTTCGGGAGGCAGCGCTGAAAACAGCGGTAAGGAAAAGCCGGCGGCAAAGCCAGCCACAGCGGAAGGGGCGGCAAAGGAAGCAGCTGCGCCCAAGCCTGAGGAAGCCAGGCCTAAGAGCCAGGCCCAGGCAGGAAACGCACAGAACTCCGCACCGGAGCATAAGGCACAGGCTCAGGGTGAGCCTGCCAAAAAGCCAGTGCTCAAGAAAAAGCGTCCGAATATCATAGTGTCCTCAAATCAGTTCGCAAAGAACGGAAGACCTCAGAACGGAGGCCGTCAGATAGTACATATAAGCGGCGGAAAGATAGAGGAGCAGCCCAGGGTCAAGAAGGTATTCAAGCATGTGGAGGTTACGAGTCCCGATTCCTTCAAGCCCAAAAAGGAAGAGGTTCCCGAGGTAAAGCCTGAGGTCGCAAAGGCGCCCAAGGCTCCCGCAGCCGAGGAGGTAAAGAGCGCTCCGGCGGCAGATACAAACAATGTACCGGCACCGGAGACGACTGCCGCGGCACCCGCTCCTGCCCCTGCCCCCGCTCCCGCGCCCGCAAAGAGTGAGGGAAGAAAGGTCATCGGAAACATCTTTACCGATGGACTGGTAAGAAATACAGCAGCCAGAAGCACTGCACCTAAGGGAGGTATGACAAATGGCACGAACAGAAATGCCCAGGGACGTCCTTACCAGGCGGCTGAAGGAGCGTCTGGACGATCTGGGGGACCTGGTACGGGGGGTAGTAGGAATTTTGGCGGCAATTCAAATAACGTCGGTGGCGTACGAGGCTCTCAGAGGCCGGGTTCCCGCCCCCAGGGTGAAAAAGGCCGCCCTGGGTTTGAAGGAGAGGTTGTCGAAGCCTCCAACAGAAGAAACGACGCCAGCAGAAGAAGACAGAGCGAAGAGCGCAGAAAGAAAGAACAGAATTTAGAGAAGCAGCATGAGGACAAGAATACAAAGAAATTCAATCCTCACGGCTTCCATAAGCCGGCTCCGGTAGAGAAGAAGCCCGAGGAGGAGATCAAGACCATAACCCTTCCCGACAAGCTCACCATAAAGGAGCTGGCCGACCATATGAAGATACAGCCTTCGGCCATCATAAAGAAGCTCTTTATGGCGGGAAATATCGTGACCGTAAACTCGGAGGTTACCTTTGAAGAGGCCGAGGACATCGCGATAGAATACGATATCATCTGTGAGCACGAGGAGCAGGTAGACGTCATTGCCGAGCTCCTTGCCGAAGAGGAAGACGATGAGAGCACCTTAAAGAAGCGTCCTCCCGTTGTCTGCGTTATGGGTCACGTTGACCACGGTAAGACATCGCTCCTTGACAGGATAAGAAAGAGCCATGTGACCGACAAGGAGTCCGGCGGAATTACCCAGGCTATAGGAGCCTATGTAGTCCGCGTCGACGACAGGAAGATCACCTTCCTGGACACCCCCGGACACGAGGCCTTTACCGCCATGCGTATGAGAGGGGCGAATTCGACGGATATCGCCATCCTCGTGGTGGCAGCTGACGACGGAGTTATGCCCCAGACGGTGGAGGCTATAAACCACGCCAAGGCGGCCAATGTAAATATAATAGTTGCAGTAAACAAGATGGATAAGCCCAATGCCAATATCGAGAGGGTCAAGCAGGAGCTTGCAGAGCACGAGCTCATACCCGAGGATTGGGGCGGCTACACGGTATATGTTCCTGTATCGGCGAAGACCGGCGAGGGCATAGACCAGCTGCTCGAGATGATACTCCTCAGTGCGGACATGCTGGAGCTCAAGGCCAACCCCAACAGGCAGGCCAGAGGTATCGTCATCGAGGCGCGGCTGGACAAGGGCCGCGGCCCCGTGGCTACGATGCTCATCCAGAAGGGTACGCTGCACGTCGGAGACTGCATCGCAGTGGGTCCCTGCTACGGCAAGGTCCGTGCCATGCTGGACGAGAACGGAAAGCGCATAAAGGAGGCGACTCCCGGAACTCCCGCGGAGATACTGGGCTTAAATAACGTTCCCGACGCCGGAGAGATCTTCGTTTCACCCGAGACCGAGAAGGAGGCGAAGAATTTCGCCGAGACCTATATAGAGCAGCACAAGAAGGAGCTGATCGCCGAGACCAAGCAGAAGATGAACCTGGACATTCTCTTCGACAAGATAAAGGAAGGGAATCTGAAGGAATTCAATGTCATCATCAAGGCCGATGTCCAGGGCTCGGTAGAGGCCATGAAGCAGTCGCTTGAAAAGCTCAGTAATGATGAGGTCGTTGTAAAGATAATCCACGGCGGTGTGGGAGCCATAAACGAATCGGATATCACCCTGGCCAGCGCTTCAAACGCCATAATCATAGGCTTTAATGTGCGTCCGGACGCCATGGCAAAGCAGTCGGCGGAGTCCGAGGAGGTGGATATAAGGCTTTACAAGGTCATTTACCAGGCTATAGACGACGTAGAGGCCGCCATGAAGGGAATGCTGGCGCCGGTCTACGAGGAGAAGGTTATAGGCCATGCCGAGATCAGGCAGATATTCAAGGCCTCCGGCATCGGAAATATCTCCGGTTCCTACGTACTCGACGGTGTGGTTGAGCGGGGCTGCAGCGTGCGCATAAGCCGCGACGGCGAGCAGATCTTCGAGGGACCTCTGGCCTCCCTCAAGCGTTTCAAGGACGACGTCAAGGAGGTCAAGGAGGGCTACGAATGCGGTCTTGTATTTGAGGGCTTCGACAAGGTACAGGAGCTCGATCAGATCGAGTTCTACAAAATGGTTGAGGTAGCAAGAGACTGATATAACAGTAATCAAAGGACTATGAGAAAAAATTCAACTAAAAATAACAGAGTAAACGGCGAAGTAATGAGGGCCCTTTCCAATATAATAAGGGATGTAAAGGATCCCCGGATTGGAATAATGACCTCCATTACCGAGGTATATGTCGCCCCCGACTTAAAGACCTGCCGCGTCTACGTGAGCGTTCTGGGCGGTGAGGAGGAAAAGGCGAGGACCCTGGAGGGCTTAAATTCCGCCAGGGGCTATATACGCCGTGAGCTGGCACATGAGATAAATTTGAGGAACACGCCTGAGCTTAATTTTATAATGGACGATTCCATTGAGTACGGTGTGGATATGTCCAGAAAGATAGATGAGGTTATGGGACGGGACGCCGGAAGCAAAGTGGCGGAGTAGCTATGAGCTATAAGTCAGAAATTCCCGGGGATAAAACCCCCTTTAATAGGGGCGTGAGTGAGGACAGTGAATGATAAATCTGGAAGCGTTAGTACAAAATGCGGTGACGATAGGCATCTCCGGCCATACCAACCCGGACGGGGACAGTGTGGGCGCCTGCCTTGGCCTTTCGAATTATCTGAAGAAAAAATATCCCGATAAGAGGGTGACCGTATTTATGGAGAATCCGGGTGAAAAGTTTGCCTATCTCCAGGGCTATGACAGTATAACCACTCCGGATAAGGAGCTGTATACCGAGTTCGAATTTGACATCTTCTTCGCCCTGGACAGCGGAGACGCGATGAGGCTCGGCAGCGCACATAAATTTCTGGTGGACGCCAGGGAGACCGTTTGCATAGACCATCATATAAGCAATACGGGCTTTGCGAGGCATATCTTCATCGACCCCGGGGCCAGCTCCACCAGTGAGCTGATCTATGAGATCATGAGCCATGACTTTATAGACGAGGAGATAGCCAAGTGCCTTTATACGGGGATAATTCATGATACGGGAGTTTTAAGGTACTCCAATACCTCTCCGAAGACCTTGAGGACGGTGGCGGAGCTTATATCCTATGGCTTTGACTTTTCAAGGATAATAGAAGATACCTTCTATAAAAAGACCTATGTTCAAAATCAGATCCTGGGACGGGCCGTGCTGGAGAGCATATTGATTTTGGACGGAAGGTGTATTTTCTCGGCAGTGGACCACAGGACCATGGATTTTTACGGGGTCACTCCCGAGGATATGGACGGGATAGTAACCCAGCTCAAGTGTACGGCAGGGGTGGAGTGCGCGATACTCATGTACGAGCGGGAGCCCATGGTATACAAGGTCTCCATGCGCTCGGATGAGAAGGTCGACGTTGCGAAGATAGCGGCCTGGTTCGGCGGTGGCGGGCACAAGAGGGCCGCGGGCTTTACCATGACCGGTACTGTCCACGACATAATAAACAACGTTTCGAAGTATGTAGAAAAAGAGCTGGATGGATAAGAATTCATTTAACGGCATATTGCTGATATTCAAGGAAAGGGGTTACACGTCAAACGATGTTGTAGCCCTTCTTCGTAAGATTCTGAATATGAAAAAGATCGGGCACACCGGGACCCTGGACCCGGAGGCGGTGGGGCTATTGCCCGTGTGTCTGGGGAGGGGAACGAAGCTTGTAAGCCTTCTGACCGATACTGACAAGGAATATGAGTGCGTCATGAGGCTGGGGGTGACTACGGATACCGAGGATATGACGGGGAGGATACTGACCGAAGGGCCGCTGCCGGAGGGGCTTGACGAGAAGCGCGTCAGGGAGGCCGTCACCTCCTTTAAGGGAGCTTATGAGCAGATACCGCCCATGTATTCTGCAAAAAAGATCGACGGCAGGAAGCTCTATGAATACGCCAGGGAAGGGCGGGAGATAGAGCGGAAGCCTTCGAAGGTAGCTATAAATTATATAGACATCACTAAGGTGGAGCTGCCGCTTGTGAGCTTTACGGTGGGGTGCTCGAAGGGGACCTATATCAGGTCCCTTTGCCGGGATATAGGAGAAGTCTTGGGCTGCGGGGCGGCGATGGAGAGCCTTAAGCGCACAAGGGCCGGGGGCTTTGACTTAAGGGACGCATATACCATAGATGAGGTAAGGGAGCTTAAGGAGGAGGGAAGGCTCGAAGAGCATATAATATCGATAGAGAGCTTTTTCGGGGACTGTCCGGAATTTGTTTCGGAGGATGAGGCCACGGACAAGGCTGTAAGAAACGGAAACCCACTGCGGATAAGAGGTGTCGGGGACGGAAGGTGCAGGGTGTATTTAAGCGATAAGACCTTTGCGGCCCTGTATGAAGTAAAGAACAGTGAGGCAAGGATTTGCGGGTATTTTCTGACATAGACGCCGTGTCCCTCGATTCGGATACGGCCATAGCCATAGGAAAGTTTGACGGCATACATACAGGGCATAAGCGCCTTTTCGACGAGGTCTTTTCCTACAGGGAGAAGGGGCTTAAGACCCTTGTCTTTACCTTTGCCTCCTCGGTGATGGAGTACGTGACCGGGAGGAGGTTCCCGTCGCTTACGACGAACGAGGAGCGCCGGGAGATCTGCGCGGAGCTTAAGCACGACTACCTCGTGGAATATCCGGTAAACAGGGAGACCATGGGTATAGAGCCTGAGAGGTTTTTGAGTGAGATCCTGGTAAAGAGGCTCAGGGCAAAGGCCATAGTCACCGGGGCGGACTGCTCCTTCGGGGCGGGGGGCCGGGGAAATTTCGAGCTGCTTAAAGACAGGAGTACGGCCCTGGGCTACGAGGCTGTCCTGGTGGACAAGGTAATAATGGACGGTCAGGAGATAAGCTCCACGGCTATCAGGGGTTTTGTGGAGGAGGGCCGGATGGAAAGGGTGGAAAAATTCCTCGGACACCCCTATTCGATATACGGCAAGGTGGTGCACGGGCGGGCCCTCGGAAGGAAGATCGACATGCCGACGGTTAACATAAATCCCGAGGAGAATAAGATCCTGCCGCCCTTCGGGGTATATGAGTCCAATATTTATCTGGGCAGCGAGCGCTTTGCGGGACTTACCAACATAGGCCTTAAGCCCACTGTGACAGATAAGGGGCTCGTTACGGTGGAGACCCATATCATAGATTTTGATGAGGACCTGTACGGAGAAAAGCTTAAGATCGAGCTTCTGCACTTTGAAAGACCGGAAAAGAAATTTGATTCATTAAACGAGTTGAAGAAACAAATGCTGTCTGATAAAATTAATGCAGTACGCTTTCACAAAAGCAGAAGCGGAATGGAGCAGCTATGAGCTATAAGTCAGATATTACTGGGGATAAAGCCCGCTTTAAATAAAGGAGCGCGTAAATTATGTTTTTATCTATAGCACTACCCATGATGGGAGGCCTCGGACTCTTCCTGTACGGAATGAGGCTCATGGGAGACAGTATAGAGCGGGCGGCCGGCGCCAAGCTAAGGGGGATCCTCGAGAGGATAACCTCTAACCGCGTTGTGGGAATGCTGGTGGGAGTAGCCTTTACGGCAGCCATCCAGTCCTCCAGTGCATGTACGGTGCTGGTGGTCTCGTTTGTAAATTCGGGACTTATGACCTTATACCAGGCGGCGGGAGTCATACTCGGGGCGAATATAGGTACGACGGTGACCTCGCAGCTGGTTTCCTTCAATCTGTCGGAAATAGCGCCCATATTCCTGATTATCGGGGTGCTCTGTTCCATGTTTTCCAAGAATGCCATGGTCAAGAAGATCGCGGACATCGTCACCGGCTTCGGCGTTCTCTTCTTAGGCCTGAGCCAGATGTCGGGGACCATGAGCGTCATGAAGGACGTTCCCCTTGTAAAGGAGATCCTTGGCTCTCTGACCTCACCCCTTATCGCGATTCTCGTAGGAACGGTGCTCACTGCAATAATCCAGAGCTCCTCCGTCACCGTATCTATCCTCCTTCTGATGGCAAATCAGGGCCTGCTGGAGGTTCCCATATGTCTGTACGTCATCCTGGGCTGTAATATAGGAGCCTGTATGAGTGCGCTT
Organism: Lachnospiraceae bacterium; assembly: GCA_017453965.1. Lineage (GTDB taxonomy): Bacteria > Bacillota > Clostridia > Lachnospirales > Lachnospiraceae > NK4A144. The sequence continues at coordinate 328 of JAFTEI010000223.1, read as the reverse complement.
CTGGCCGGTATCGCCGGAAACAAGGACGCAAAGAGGGCGGCGCTCATACACCTGGTCTTTAATATCCTTGGTACGATAATCATGTACGTCATACTTATGTTCGCAATGAACTATGTTGTGATGCTGCTCAATGCGATATCGGAAAATCCCGGACGTATGATAGCGAACGCGCATACTATATTCAAGGTCTTCCAGGTGGCTGTGCTCCTGCCCTTTACAACCTTTATAGTAAATATTACCTATGCTCTTGTGCCCGGAGAGGATGAGGGCGTGGGGTACCGCGCACAGTTTAAGCTTCAATACATAGGCTCCTCGGTCATCTTTTCCC
>JAFTEI010000222.1 GCA_017453965.1 Lachnospiraceae bacterium | reverse complement strand
GCAAAGACCAGTCCTCCCTTTAAGAGGTTGGCATCCTTAAAGGACTCCAGCTTGTCGGGCACGAAATAGTAATCCGAAAGCCCCGATATCCTCTTGACAGTCTTGACATCCCATTTTCCCTGGAATTTCAGGTTGTGAATCGTCATTACCGACTTGATATCCCTGTAGAACTCGCCTCCCCTGAAGGAATCCTTTAAATACACGGGAATGAGTCCCGTCTGCCAGTCGTGGCAGTGGACGATGTCGGGCTTAAAGCCTATCTGGGGCAGGGCGGAAAGAGCCGCGCGGGAGAAGAAGATAAATTTTCCCAGGTCCATGGCTATATCCCCGTAGGGCTTGTCTCCGCTGAAAAATTTCTCATTATCTATGAAGTAGAACTTTGTTCCCTTGTACTCCGCCTCCAGGACGCCCACGTATTCGCTGTTGCCGTCGAAGTCCATATAGAAGTGGGTCACGTACTTCATCATGTCCTTGTGTTCCTGGCGCATGCACATATACTTGGGTATCATCACGCGCACGTCGAAGTATTTCTTGTCAAAGCACTCCGGAAGGGAGCCTACAACATCGGCCAGGCCGCCTGTTTTGATAAAGGGTACCGCCTCAGATGCTATATAGATCACATTTTTCATATTTTTATCCTTTCAGCCAATTTTTTCATCTCACGGGCGTTTTCCACCACCTTGTCGGTGATCTCCGCTCCGCCGAGGAGTCGCGAAAGCTCTTTTACTGATTCCTCATGATCGAGTTCCTTAAGTGAGGTCTTGGTCTTTCCGTCCTCCACTCCCTTGCTTATGAGAAAGTGGTGATCCGCCATGGCCGCTATCTGCGGAAGGTGTGTTATACATATGACCTGATGGCGCTTTGCTATCCTCTGCAGACTCTCCGAGACCTTCTGTGCTGTCCTTCCGCTTATTCCCTCGTCGATCTCGTCAAATATAAGTGTATCCGTTTTATCAGAATCCGCAAGTACAGTTTTTATCGCAAGCATTACTCTGGACAGCTCTCCGCCGCTTGCGACCTGGGCCAGGGGCTTTACCTTTTCACCGGGATTCGTGGAGATCAGAAATTCCACGCTGTCCAGCCCGTTCTCCTTCGGCTCGTCCTCGTCCGTAGCAATATTTATTTCGAACGATACGGTCTCAAAATTAAGCTCTTCCAGTTCCTCTTTTAATTTTTTTTCCAATTCGGCCGCAGCCTTGTGTCTTATATCCGAAAGTCTTCCGCCGACCCTTCTTAGCTCCTGTCCGGTCTTCTGCTCCTCCTCTTTAAGCGCTTTGACTGTCTCGTCAAAGTTTTCCAGCTCCATGAGCCTCCGGCGTTTTTCGTCGGCCGCCGCCTCTACTTCACTTAAGCTTCTACCATATTTTACCTTGATTGTATTGATTAAGTCCAGTCTTTCCCTGACTAAATTAAAATCCTCTTCGGAAAACTTCAGTTCCCCTATATAATTTTCCAGATCCTTCCTGAGATCCGCCAGGAGCGCATCTATCTCCCCGAGCTGCTCAGACAGGTCCTCAGCCCTCTTGTCCAGATGGGCTATCTCCCCAAGGGACCTTATGGCCCGGCTTATCCTGTCAGAGGCCCCGTCCTCGTCATAGCCCGTCAGGGCCGCCGCTTCGGAGGCATGGACACTGAGCTTCAGGGAATTATTCATCAGCGCAAAGCGCTCTTCGAGCTCCTCATCCTCCCCGGGCTGGAGCTTGGCGCTCTCTATCTCATTTATCTCAAAGCGAAGCAGCTCCGCCTCCCTCAGGCGTTCGGAGGGGTCCGTATCCGCCTCGGAGAGCTTCTTCACTATCTCCCTATGGTTTACATAAAGTTTGTGGTACTCCTCCGTAACTTCCGCTTCGCTCTCACCCGCATAGGAATCCAGTATCTCCAGCTGGTTCTTCCCGTAGAGGAGCTTCTGGTGTTCGTGCTGCCCGTGGATATCTATGAGGGAGCCCGTAATGCCCTTTACGGCCGCGGCAGTCACGGTGCTGTCGTTCAGCTTTATGACGCTCCTGCCAGAGCTTATATGCCTGCGTATGATGAGACTGTCCTCATCGGCGCCGATATCCGCGCGGGAAAGGGCGGCCTTCACCTCTTTATTGTCAGTATAAAAGACCAGCTCTATATCCGCGTCCTTCGTTTCATCGCGCACTATATCCTTCGGAAGCTTACCTCCCAGCGCGAGGGTCAGGGCGCCTATCACCAGAGACTTGCCCGCGCCGGTCTCTCCGGTAAAGATATTTAAGCCCTCTCCGAACTCCACTCCCGTCTCGTCTATCAGGGCTATATTTTTCACATTGAGACTATAAAGCATTAAAGCATTTCCTTGATCTTCTTTAAGACCGCGTCGGCATCGTTTTTGGAACGTACCGCGCAAAAAATAGTATCATCCCCGGCTATGGACCCCACTATCTCGGGCAGGGAGAGCTCATCCAGGGCCGCGGCGACGGCCATGGCCATACCCGATACCGTCTTTATCACCAGAAGCTGGGACGCAGTGCTTATCGACTCCGTACCCTCCTTGAGAACACGGGCGTATTTCTCCGAATAATTCTGATTTCTGCTGACGGAAGCGGCATACCTCCTCCTTCCGCCGCCGGCAGGTATCTTGATGAGATTTAAGTCCCTTATGTCGCGGGATACCGTGGCCTGGGTCACCTCGAAGCCCAGTCCCTTTAAGCGCTCCGAAAGCTCCTCCTGTGTCTCGACGACCTCCCGGGATATTATATCCAGTATCTCACTCTGTCTCTTCTTCTTCATGCGTACCTGTCACGCTCCTTAATTTAAAGGGGGTATCCCCAGTATTATCCGGCTTATAGCCGTAAAAGCTGCTCCTCTACTTCTTAAACTTATCCGAAAGGATCGTCAAAAAGCTCTCTTCATTGATCCTCATAATTTTTGCTGAATGATCCGAGCGCGTGATCTCCACGCTGTCCGAGGCTTCCAGTGCAAAGGATACCCTGCCGTCAAAATTGACCTCCGTCTCATCGTCGGACGTCTCTATCCTTATGACGTTTTCATCCGAGAGCACGATACTTCTTGTGTTAAGCGTATGCGGACAAATCGGGGTAATACAGATAATGTGTGACTTGGGCTCTATGATGGGACCCCCCGCCGAAAGTGAATATCCGGTAGAACCTGTCGGGGTACATATTATTATACCATCGGCCCTGAAGGATGACAAGAACTTATCGTTTACCCAGACTCCGTATTCTACGACCCGGAGGCTCCCCTTACGGTTTATGACCACGTCGTTTAAGGCTATATTTTCGCTTTTAAGGTCCCCCTTCCTGTCCCGGACGACGCCGTTTAACATCATCCTCTCTTCAATATGACAGCGGTCCCCCACCAGGGCGTCCACGGCCCTGTCCAGCATCTCAGGCTCCACATCGGTCAGAAACCCCAGCTTCCCGGCATTTATGCCCAAAATCGGCAGCGAAAGCCCTATAGTGTCCCGGGCGGCGGCGATAAGGGTCCCGTCCCCTCCGATAACTATCACGCAGTCGGTATCCCCAGGGATCGACTCCGGGTCGGTATATACGCCGTTGACCTCGTCCTTCGAGATATGCGTATCCACCCTGCAGCCAGCATTTTCCAGCTTCTCCCGAAGAGCGCCGGTGACCACAAGCTCCCTGTCCCTTTCCCAGTTTGTTATAATAAAAAATTTATTCATTCAAATCCTCATGCGCCCTGTCCACCAGCTCCATAAAGCTCACGCTGTCACCGGCCAAGGGCTGACTGTCTTCCCCTTTACGGATATACATAAGGTACTCTATATTGCCCTTGGGCCCCTTTATGGGCGAAAAATCGAGGCCCTTTAAGACGAAGCCCGCCGAGGCCGCAAAGCCCACGCATTTTTCGATGACCTCACAATGGGTGGCCTTGTCCCTCACCACCCCGTTTTTGCCTACCTTCTCACGCCCCGCCTCGAACTGCGGCTTGATAAGGCAGACCATCCCGGCCTCGTCAGCCAGGATCTCATAAGCCGGAGGCAGTATCTTGTCCAGGGAGATAAAGGAGACGTCCGCCGAGGCGAAGTCCGGCCTCTCCGGCAGGTCCCCCCGCTTCATATAGCGGAAATTAGTCTTCTCCATGGAGACCACCCTCTCGTCCGTCCTTAAGCTCCAGGCCAGCTGCCCGCTGCCTACGTCGATGGAATAGACCCTCGCGGCTCCGTTTTGAAGCATACAGTCCGTAAACCCTCCGGTGGAGGCTCCTATATCCATACATATCCTGCCCCCGAGCTCTATCGGAAAGACCTCGAGCGCCTTCTCCAGCTTATAGCCTCCGCGGCTGGCATATTTTAAGCTTTCCCCCTTAAGCTCTATGACGGCCTCCTCCGGAAAGGCCGAGCCGCTCTTATCCTCACGCTGCCCGTCTACAAAGACCTCCCCCGCCATGATGTGTCTCCTGGCCTGCTCCCTCGAGGGCGAAAGTCCTCTTTCGACGAGGAGCACGTCAAGCCTTTTCTTCATATTCCAATATCCGCGCCGCCACGCTTCCAGCATCTATCCCGATATCCTTTTTAAGGATGTCCACGTTTCCATGCTCCACATACTCATCCGGTATGCCTATGTTTATCATATCCCCCGTAAAT
>JAFTEI010000221.1 GCA_017453965.1 Lachnospiraceae bacterium | reverse complement strand
CGGGCTCGAAGAGCGCCGAGAAGAACAGCAGGAAGATCGATACGGTGATGAAGGACTATAACTACAAGACGCAGTTGTCCAACGTGGATATGGTGGACGTGATCTCCGACTCCATGGGTTACGAGCACACCAGCGAGCTCGTGGAGGACGTAGGCATGAACATGGCCCAGTCCCTGGTATTTTGCGCGAGCAAGTTTAACCTGATGATGGAGACGAAGATAATGGCAATGACTGTCATGACGGTTATGGGAATGAGCAAGCAGGATATTGGCAACACCTCCCCCGATGTGACGAGAAGGCTCTTTGAGAAGTTCAAGATGGCAAGATAAATATTTGACAGGCCTATCCAAAACTGAACGCCTCCGCCAAGGTATGTCATTTCAAACTTAGGTTAAATCAAAACCTGCTTTAAATGAAGAGGATGCAAAGGCCTTCTCAAAGTCCTTCAGCTCATAGAGCTCCACGGGCGGAAAGGAGACCTTTTCCTCTTTAAGCAGCTTAAGAGCCGGTTCAAACGGGCCGCAGCGGCTTCCGACAAGGGTGACTTCATTTACCGCAAAATAACTCATATCTATGTCGGTACTTCCGGCGTAGGTGCTCTTCAACACTATCGTGCCCATCTTTCTTACTATGTGCATGGCAAGCTCAATGCCGGTCTTATTTCCTGCCGCGTCCACGACATACTCGAAGCATTCATCCGCACTGAGCTCCCGCAGCCCGGAATTGCCCATGTAGTCCTCGTACAATACGGTCTTCGCAAAGCCCTCAAACATTTTGAGCTTCCCGGGATGCTTTCCTATCACCGTAAGCTCTATGCCCGTAAGGGATAAAACCTGAGCTATCATGTAGGCAAGACGGCCATCGCCTATAACTGCGGCATTCAGGGCCGGGTCCACCTTGACCTGATGAAGTATCTCCAGAGCCGCGGCCAGAGGCTCCGTAAATACGGCCTTTTCGGGTGAAAGTCCCTCGGGTACAACGTGGATGAGATGCGTGGAAAGCGTAAGATATTCCGCGAAGCATCCGTCCTTTGACATTCCTATGACCTTCCGTTCAAGACAGTGCTTCTCACGTCCGGTCTTACAATAAAGGCATTTTCCACAGCCCTTGTTTAACTCACCTACAACTGTTTTGCCTATGAGCTCCTTTTCGTCGCTTTCAACGACCCTTCCGACAAATTCATGGCCCATGATTCCGCGGAAATCCGGCCTGTATCCCTTTAGGATCTCCCTGTCGGTGCTGCAAATATCGGCGTGGATCACCTGTATCAGGCTTTCGTGCTCCTGTCTTACAGGAATTTCGGCGTCACTTTTGTAAACAGCTTTTTCTCCATCGTAGATCAACGCTTTCATGGAATTTCTCACCTCTATATCAATTATGAATAAACACAACTATTTCCCCCGGCTCCCTGACCTTGACGAAATCGTACAGCTCGTAGGCGAAGGCCTTAGGCAGGTTGATGCAGCCGTGGGAGCCGTCGCGTTCATATATCGCTCCGCCAAATCTACCGCGCCAGGTGGCGTCGTGCAGGCCGATGCCGGAGTTTGTCAGCCTCATCCACCGGTACACAAAGGATGAATATCCGGGGCCGGTCAGGGTCTTATTTGTCCTTATTTCCGATATAAAAAATATCCCTTCGGGGGTCGAATGTCCCCTTGGCCTGCCCGTCACGCAGTCGCTGTCCATTACGACCCTGTTGCCTGAGACCAGATAAACATGCTGAAGCTCCTTGTCCACTTCAATATATGTACCCGGGAAATTCCAGGACAGATCCTGCTTCATTATGGGAATTCTGGAGCTCTCTCCAGGTCTCAAAGCGTCGAAGTGCTTCGTCATATAGTCGATCTCAGCCTGTGTATCCGCCACATGCCCCCAGGTTCCGCCCGAGACCGTAAAGCGCCCCATTACTCCATTTATGGTCACAGTGCGCTGTCCTGCGTCGTCATAGGAATTTGCCAGATCCCGGACCTTATCGTGCAGGATCTTCTTATCATAGTGGATGGAATTATCCGAGGGGTCGTATACGACGCCCAGATCGTACAGGGTCACCTCCTGCCCGTCGGAGTAGGTGACTGCGCTTTTCTGAACCCTGGAATACAGCTTTTCCAGAGCCGGGGCATCCGGGTCCTGGTATTCCAGGTAGAAATCTCCGATATTGAGCGTCTGCACGGTTCCCACGTTGTCGCAGATATAGGAGATCAGCTTCGGCATATCTATCTGGGTTCCGTTTATGGGCGGAACATACTGGCAGGCCGAGGTGATGTATGCCTTTTGTGGAAACACGCGGGGATTCGCACTGATATAATCCCGCACGGCATATGTCACGTCGGCGCGGTTCGCCGACAGCTTTCCGGCCACATATTTCGCAGGAAGCCGGTACTGCCTGCTTCGGGCGCCCTCGGTCAGGGTAATGGTCACATCAGCAGCATTCTGTGAGACCGGAGCCTCCGCCGGGCTCGCTATCTCACAGCCGCACATCAGTACGGCAAAGACCAGGGTCATCGCTATAAGCCTAAAAAGGCTGTTTTGCTGCAATTTAGCCAGGGTCAAGGGAAAAAATCAGCGGTTATCCACTAATTCGGGGCTCGGGTCGTGAGCCTTCAGGCGGTCCCAGGCTGCCTGCTCCCAGCGTGTACCGGGCTTTCCGTAGTTGCAGTAAGGGTCGATGGAAAGGCCGCCCCGGGGAAGGAATCTTCCCCAAACCTCTATATATCGCGGATCGAGCAGGGCGATCAGATCCTTCATTATCTTGTTTACCACATCTTCGTGAAAATCTCCGTACTCACGGAAAGAAAACAGGTAGAGCTTCAGGGATTTGCTCTCTACGATCTTCTGATCCGGTACATAGGAGATCACGATGTTGGCGAAATCCGGCTGACCTGTGATCGGACAGAGACTCGTGAATTCCGGACAGTTGAACTTTACAAAATAATCGTTTTCCGGATTTTGGTTTGAAACGGCCTCCAGTACCGACGGGTCGTATTGCGTCTTATATTCGGTGTGGCCGCTTCCGAGCTGTGTCAGATTTTCTTTAGTTCTCATATTTTCCCCTTCCGTAACTGTTCTGAACCCAGGGGGTTCTGAACAGTTACTTTTCATGGTATAATTCACAATGATAGCCGGCTTGTCTGACAGCCATAGTTATCCTATATCATAACAGCTTTGACGTGAAAAACAACAAAAATTAACTGCCAAAAGTCTTTTCAGGCCAGTATATTATAATAGAATCAGAAGCTTCAAACACAGGAGGTATAATTTTAATGAAAAAGAAAATTTTATCGGTTTTAACGGCTGTAGCGATGCTTGCAGCGCTGACAGGCTGCGATATAAACGTGAATTACGGCACCGCGAGCAGCGCCCAGCCGCAGGTTATTTCCAATCCCATCTTTTCTATCGAGATGCCGGCGGATATGAACGGAACTTATGAGACGATAGTTACGGACCACAACATATCTTTTTACGACAAGGAGTCAAAGGAAGCCGGTTTCGGAGGCTTCGCCTTTGATGTCGCAGCCTATAAGGAGCCTTCCGAGCACATGGGAGGCATGGACACCAAGCTGGGAGAGCTCACCACAAAGGACGGAACGCTCTATGACATAGTTATTTCTTACCCTTCCGATGTTCAGTTTGACTATACGAATTACGAGTACAACGATATGCCCGCCAATTATGCGCGCCTTTACAACGGGAGCGAGAATTATGCACAGACCGTTAAGAGCGTGGATGGCGGAGAATTTGCCTGGGGTGCGGGAATGCACGGCGAGGATCTGTACGGCGATGTGATCAGCAAATACGTTACCGCCATCAAAGAGGGGTGGGATGCAAATAAGCTTGAAGCTGAAGCTATGACACCCATGGTCTATGCCCTGGGCGAAGGAGAAAAGAATGCTGAGGACCGCCTTGGCTTTGCCTACATCGATACAAATTTCGATGGCGTTGACGAGCTGCTTATCGGAGAGATAACAGAGGGCGAGGGCAAGGGTACGTTCTACGATATTTACACCATGGTGGACAGAAAGCCCGCCCACGTTATAAGCGGATGGAACAGGAACAGCTTCATGCTTTTGCAGGCGGGCAGCATGATATGCAATAACTACTCCGGTGGGGCCGCAGAGAACGGGCAGCGCTTCTTTATCGTTGAGCCAAACAGCCCCGAGATCATTCCCCAGGTTGCATTCAAGACGGACGAATATGAGAATCCTGACCAGCCCTACTTTATCTCCTACGATTATGACTATGAGAGCGGCGAATGGATCAACTGGGAAAATTATCCCAAGACGGAATACGAAGAGAGAATGTCGAATTTCGGGGATTTCAACAGGCTCGACTTCACACCGTTTTCAACGGTTATGACGGTGGAATAACAACGAAGCACCGGCAGCGCCGTTAGCCGGAAAAATTATCATTACGGAGGTACAACATTATGACGATGCCGGATCCACAGCAGATGAAGCTCAGGCAGTCGGATATGGCAAAGGAACAGGCGGTCTTTAAAAAGACGGCGGAGGTCCAGCAGGATCAATATCGGGGAATGAATGCCTTAAGGGACAAGGCGCTGGAGCAGATGTCCCGCGAGTCCCTGATGCAGACCCGGGACAACCTGAAGCTGCAGATGTATGATGTGAACAAAACCCAGGCGCAGGTAGAGGAGCAAATGCAGTAGTCCCATATCGAGCTTCGTCAGAGGATGCGGGATTCCCTGGAGAAGGTAAAGGCTGAGACACGTCAGAGGGAGCTTCTGGAAGCCCGGGATTCGGGTGGAGCTGGTGAGCTGTAACAGGAGCGGAGATCATGGCAGCAAATTATTCATATATTAATGTAAATCAAAAAAATATCAGTGATTTTGAGGAGTGGGTACCCCAGTTTACCCCTATGGACGATTCCTCCGGCGAGTATGCCTTCGGCATTCTTCGAAACGAAAAGCCCTGCGGGCTGGCCATCCTGAGGGAGGAGGGGAGGGCGCTCCTCGTCCGCCATATGGGATTGGGAGTTAAATTTGGCGGCGCCGAAGTCTGTGTAAGGACCTTTAACCAGCTTTGGCACTTTGCCGCAAAAAAAGGCTTTAAGGAGCTTGTGTACAGGTACACCGGCAATGAACTCGGGCTCACGGAGGATGTTCTCCGGCTGGCCGGTTTCAGGTTTTTTAAAGAGGAGGACAGGGTCTACGAGATCGACGCCTCGAAGCTCGAGAGCCTTTTGAAGGAGGGCCGGTACGCGGCTGCCATGCAGGAGCAGAGCGCACGGCTTTTGAGTGAGGGAGCGGGCTTAAGCTTTACGGAGGCCGGAGACGAGAGCACGGAGCTATTCAGGGAGCTCTATCCCAGCCCGGAGCTTTCGTTTATGACCCGTACGCCCGAGGGCTATCCCGACAGCAGCATCATTATTTCGGAGCTTTCGGACGGATCGCTCTATCTGGCGGATTTTACCTTTTATGAAAACAAAGAAAAGGACTTCGTGGGACTTATCTACATGAGCCTTACAGAGGTGCTTAAGCGTATCCGGCCTGAGGGTCTGTTTTATATCGCGGCCGTGGAGGAAAGGTTCAGGTTTTTTGTACAGAGGTTTTTTGCCCCCCTTGACGAGGGTATGGGCCAGCAATCGGTCAACAGGGCGTCACGTCCGGTAGAATAAAGCATAAAAGGGCAGGTTAAAATGGCAAATAACAGGATTAGAGATGAAAAATTGTATGCCGCAAAGCGCGATGCACTTTCTGAGCAGCTCAGGCAGGAGGAACCCTTCTCCGAGACTGCGGTGGAGCTGCTAAGGGATGCCGTTAAGATCAGACAGGAATATGAGGAAAATGTGGCTCCCGTCGTGAGCTTTATTACCAAAGCTAATCTGGAAGGCTTTCAGGATATGATGCCGAAGGATATAGCCGAAGAGCTCTTCGTCCAAAAGAGCCGGGGGATCGGTATTTTGCGGGCCGGGACAGAGGAGGACGCAGTGTATTCCGCCGGTCTCGTGGTCTTTTACACAGACAGGGAAGCTCTGGATAATATCGCCGTACTGCGGATAAAATGGCTTTACGTGCATCCTTCCTGCAGAAGGAAGGGCATCGGGGACTCGCTTATCGTCGAGATCATGGCGCTTATGCTTAAGGAGCATATACAGGCGGTTACAATAGACCTCCCTGCCAATTCGGAAGAGACGGAGTTATATAAGTTTTTGGAAAGTTGGGATTTTTCCTTTGCCGATGGTATAGAACCGAATTTTATTATGCGTCTTTCGGATATACCGAATAAGGAAGATATTCTGGAAATGTCCAGTGGCGTCATGGCCCTGTCTTCCATTGGAGGAGAGAAGGCCCATAGCCTCTTACATGCGTTTTTGGACAAACAGGGCTATCAGGGCTTTTTGAAAGAGGTATATGAAGGCTATATAAATTATGATCTGAGCTGCTATATCAAAAGCGGCAATGTACTCGGAGCCCTTGCCCTTGTTCATAAAACCGGCGAGGGCAGACTCGTGGTGGAATATATCTATGCGGATTCCGGAAAAACCGACCTCATTGTGAATCTGATCAGCTTTATCTCAATAAAAGCTATGGAGAGCATGGGCGGAGCTACTATACTGGAAATGAATCCGCTAAGCTACGAAGAGGTCTCTGTCCTGGACAGTATGTTTCCGAGGCAGAGGACGGTCCACCTTACGGAAGGGATATTGGCAAGAGAGTAAGGAATTGTTAATAACATATAGGTAATTGCGAAACTCGCTGAGCGAGTTCGCAATCTTGAACCAGACAAGGTAGAAATCCGGCCATGCCGGATTTCACCGAACTAAATCGGTGGATATCTTACAAAAAATGTAAATAGACACCCTGTACCTTGAAAATT
>JAFTEI010000220.1 GCA_017453965.1 Lachnospiraceae bacterium | reverse complement strand
CCTTATGGAGTTATAAAAATGATTGTAGACAGGGGGCTGCAACAGCACCTTCTGTCCGGGTGCGCTTAAGGTCTTCACAATGCTGGACAGGGCGGGGATGACTCCGTAGCAGAAGGTCAGCCACTCCTTTTCCATGGTAAAGCCGTGGCGGGACTTCCACCAGTTGATATAGGATAAGTACCATTCGTCGGGAATACGTATATAGCCGTATACCGGGTGGGAGAGCCTTTTTTCAAGGGCATCGATTATCTCCGGAGCTGCCTTGAAATCCATGTCGGCCACCCACATGGGTATCTCATTTTCTCCTATATCCCATTTGAAGGAATCGCTGCCCCTGCGCTCTACAGGCGTATCAAAATCATATTTTCCGGCTGTCATCTGTCTGTACCTCTCTATATTTCCTCTGTCCCCTGTCTCAAGGATGTTTAAAATTTCAAAATCCTCAACAGTTTACCATAAAAACTTTATAAATATACATCTTTCTGATATAATTTATTTCGATTGCAAATTAACTCGCACACCAAGCAGCACACTGACAAAGGAGAACAAGCGGATGTTTAAAAATGTGAAGATCAGACTTAAGTTCCTCATTCTGATAATCCCGCCAATGCTGGGATTTCTGGGAATGACGATCTATGCTGGGGTTACCGAGGCGGCGACCTTGAGAGAGGCCAAGGAGGTCTATTATGATGACCTGAAGCATATGATAGAGCTTCTTATAACCGTGGACAGGGATTTCTATCAGGCCCAGATAGCCTCGGATCACGCTCATATCTTGAGGCTTAAGGGGGACCAGGAGAATCTGCAGAGTGCCTTCGATGATTTCAAGGAGAACAGGCAGCAGGTATATGACGGTCTCTCTACCGTACAGGGGGAGTTTGCCGAGGATACCTATCTTAACACTGAGTTCAGGATAGACGGACAGACAGCTCCGGTTTCACAGATAGTCGAAGAGACGGTAAAGGATATCAAGAGCTGGGAGGGAGTGTACGATCCCATTAATAATTTCGGCTCCTATGACGGTCAGTTCCCGGCCTTCCTGGAGGCAAGGAACGGTATCAACCAGCTTGAGGAGGTAGTGGAGAGCTACTCCGAATATATGAATGACAAGCTGCAAAAGGAGGTCAGGGTAAAGATCGTGATCACCCTTATCCTGGTGTCGATCGTGCTTATAGTGATAGGCATCCTGGCAGTGAATATAATAAGCTATTTCGTAGGCAGCATCCGGCTTATCTCCGACAGAATAGAAAAGCTTTCGAACGGTGAGTTTGAAAAGGTGGATAAGTATCTTGACTACAATGACGGACTGGGGAAGGCTCTTAAAAATATCAATTCCCTCATGGACAAGCTTGGAGCCATCGTCGGCGATATAAGGCACATGGCAGATCAGATAGGAGCCTCCTCCAAGGAGCTGGCTAGCACCTCCAACCAGATCGCCCAGACCGCGGACGGGGTTTCCACAGCGGTTGTGGAGATCGCTACGGGAGCTACGCAGCAGGCCGACGAGATACAGCATGCGACGGAGAGCGTCGGCAATATCGGCGAGGCTCTGGGACATGTCAACGCCAGCACAGAGAACCTCAACAATATAAACAGCCGTATGACCGACAACTCCAGAAATTCCTCGGCACAGCTCGGAAAGCTGGAGAAGAGCTCGGAGGAGATGAGCGCGGCTATAGTAGATATTTCCGAGAGGATCTCAGCTACCAGCAAGGCGGTTGAGAATATCAACAGCAAGGTAGACATGATAAACAACATCGCTTCGCAGACCACCCTGCTGGCCCTCAACGCCTCCATAGAGGCAGCCCGTGCAGGTGAGGCGGGCAAGGGCTTCGCGGTAGTTGCCGAGGAGATCGGCACTCTGGCCAACGACTCGTCCGTAACCGCCGATGAGATCAGGGAGCAGATGAACGTGCTGCTAAAGGAGTCACAGAGCGCGGTAGAGAAATCGGCCCAGGTCTCCGAGACCAACAATGCTCAGAAGGAGATACTGCATACGACGGTGGAGAGTATCGACAAGCTGATGCGGGATATAGAGGAGTCCTCCGTAGGCGCGAAGGAGATCGCGGAAAACGCCAATACCTGCGATTCTGCCAAGAACGTGGTAGTGGATGCCATGGGCTCGCTTTCCGCAATATCCGAGGAGAACGCTGCTTCCTCACAGGAGACCAGCGCTTCCATGCAGGAGCTCAACGCTACTGTCACGACCCTCGCAGAGTCTGCAAACGAATTGAGCGATATTGCGCATAACCTGAACGAGGAGCTTTCCTTCTTTAAGTAAGATCTTATTATGGGATAAAATGAAAGAGGGCTGTCGCCTTAGTGCGGCAGCCCTTGTTGTATCGCAAATTATATCTATGGCTCAGGGCATAAGATATTTTTTCAAGGTGTCCGGTATGGCGTTCAGAATTATATCAGACATCTCCTCAGGAGAGGTGATCGTTCCGTTTTCCGCCCAATATTCGCAGATCGCGGTGATGCCGTACACATACATGCGAAGGTGCTGCTTTTCGATGCTTGAAAGCTCCTTTATACCGAATCTCCTTATGATAAAGTCCTCAATGACATTAATGGCATTCTCAGAGGACTTTGCGCGGTAGGAATCCGCACCGTGGGTATTGTGAAGCGCGTTCAGCATGAAGTCGGCATGCCTGGAATAGAACTTGAGATTGAGGATGGAAAGCTCGCGGAGAGTGATCTCTCCCCTTTCAAGCTTATCTATGAGGTCATCCCCGAAGGATTGGTGTATCCACAATATTAATGCATATTTATCAGCAAAATGGTTATAAAAGGTCTGGGAAGAAAGGCCACAGTTCTCAACGATCTCTTTAATGGTTATCTTGTCAACATCCTTGGTCTTGGCAATCTCCAGAAGGGAATCAGCCAGCAGGCGGCTGGTGTTTGTTTTTCTCATTTACCTGTGCTCCTCAGATCGCTCTCCTTAGCCATGACAAACAACAAAACGCTTTTCCCGTTGGTATTTGCCGCGCCGGGTTCTGGACGCAAACAGCTAGTCGATACAATCAGTAATAAAATAAACCTGTAATAAATGTAAGTCAAATAAAATGCATAAAAAATAGTAAAAAATTGGATAAAATTGCAAAATTATAAAGGCGAACAGGGGAGCTGTCATACTGTGACGTGTATACATTACGCTGCCGGGAGTGGCTGTTGTCCTGACACCGGGAATAATATTTGACATTGTCAGGCTATTTTCGATAGATTATACTTGCAGATGGATGTAGATATTTTATCAGGGTTTTTCAGAAGCTTCCGTAAGGCAGAGCGCGGGAAGCGGCGGAAAGGAGATATATGGGTAAAAAAGCACTTATCACGGGGATAACCGGTCAGGACGGCTCTTATCTGGCGGAGTTTTTATTGGAAAAGGGCTACGATGTACACGGTATAATCAGGCGTTCCAGCGTGGACAGGCGGGAGAGGATATCCCACCTGGAGGGAAATAAAAGCTTTCATCTTCACTATGGAGACCTGACGGACTCCATGAGCATCATAGCCATAGTGGGAAAGGTGAGGCCGGACGAGATATACAACCTGGCGGCCCAGTCCCACGTACAGGTCTCCTTCGATGTACCGGAATATACGGCCAACGTGGACGCGGTAGGAGCCGTGAGGATACTGGAGGCGGTACGCCACTGCGGACTGGAAAAGACCTGCAGGATATATCAGGCTTCGACCTCGGAGCTCTACGGCAAGGTGGAGGCCGTTCCCCAGGATGAAAACACACCCTTCCATCCCTACAGTCCCTATGCGGTAGCCAAGCTTTACGGCTACTGGATCATAAGGGAATACCGGGAGGCCTACGGAATGTTTGCCTGCACCGGGATACTCTTTAACCATGAATCGGAGAGAAGGGGAGAGACCTTTGTCACGAGGAAGATAACCCTGGCGGCGGCGCGTATAAAGCTGGGGAAGCAGGAGAAGCTCTACCTTGGAAACCTTTCCAGCAAAAGGGACTGGGGCTTTGCCAGGGACTATGTGGAGTGCATGTACCTGATGCTCCAGCATGACAGGCCCGAGGACTTTGTCATCGCAACGGGAGTCCAGCATACTGTAAGGGAATTTTGCGAGCTGGCCTTTAAGGAGGTCGGGATAGAGCTGGAGTTTAAAGGAGAGGGTATAGACGAGAAGGGTATAGATAAGGCTACGGGCAAGGTGCTGATAGAGGTCTCCGAGGACTTCTACAGACCGACGGACGTAGTAAATCTTCTGGGAAATCCCGCCAAGGCCAGGAAGGAGCTGGGCTGGGACCCCGGTAAGACCTCATTCGCCGAGCTGGTAGCCAGGATGGCGCGCCACGATCTCAGTCAGGTGGAGGCCGAGCGTTCGGGAGAATACGTAAAGCTCAATCTGGAGGAATATCTTGAGAAGGGAGTTAATAAATAAATGGAAAAGGATGCAAAGATCTTTGTCGCAGGGCACAGAGGCATGGTAGGCTCCGCCATAGTAAGGGAGCTTAAAAAGAGGGGCTATGAAAATATAGTTACGCGCACTCATGCCGAACTGGATCTTTTGAGGCAGCAGGCCGTGGAGGATTTTTTCCGGGAGGAAAGGCCGGACTATGTCTTTCTGGGAGCTGCGAGGGTGGGCGGCATAGGAGCCAATTCGAACTATCCGGCGGATTTTATGTATGAAAATATGATGATAGCCATGAACGTCATTCATTCAGCCTTTGAAAACAAGGTCAAAAAGCTGGAATTCCTCGGGTCCTCCTGCATTTATCCGAGGATGGCTCCCCAGCCGATAAAGGAGAGCGACCTTCTGACCTCGGCCCTGGAGCAGACAAATGAGGCCTATGCCCTTGCGAAGATATCCGGGCTTAAATACTGCGCATATTTAAAGAGGCAGTTCGGCGCGGATTTTATCTCCGTTATGCCTACGAATCTCTACGGCCCCGGCGACAACTATACTCCCGAGAGGAGCCATGTGCTGCCGGCGCTGATACGGCGCTTCCACGAGGCCAAGGTGAGCGGCGCCGAAAGGGTGGTGTGCTGGGGAGACGGCTCGCCGCTAAGGGAGTTCCTGTATGTGGATGACCTTGCGGAGCTCTGTGTCTTCCTTATGGAAAATTATGACGAAGAGGAGACCGTAAATGCGGGAACCGGAGAGGAGATCACTATAAAGGAGCTGGCCGGGAAGGTGGCGAGGATAGTGGGCTATGAGGGGATAATAGAGTGGGATACCTCCAAGCCCAACGGAACTCCGAGAAAGCTTCTGGATGTGTCGAAGGCGGCCGGACTGGGCTGGAGGTACCATACTGGTCTCGAGGAAGGTATAAAGCTGGCATATGAGGATTTTTGCGAAAATTTTGTTAAAATATCTGAAAAGTGATAAAATAATTATTTAAAATGAGGCGTGAGGGATGAGAATTGGCAGTTAACAGGGATAACGTAAAGATACATGTGGCAGGAATCAAAAAGGATTTCGGGGAATTGGAGGTATTGAAGGATATCTCCACTGATGTCTATGAGGGAGAGGTGGTCGTTGTAATCGGTCCCTCCGGCTCGGGAAAATCCACCTTTTTGAGATGCTTAAACCGCCTGGAGGAGGTCTCCGCGGGAAAGGTGGTCATAGACGGCTTTGATATCACCGACAAACAGGTTGACATAAATAAGGTCCGTGAAAATGTGGGTATGGTCTTCCAGCATTTTAACCTTTTCAACAACCTGAAGGTTTTGGACAATATGACGCTGGCCCCGGTCAAATTGAAAAAATGCTCGCCCGAGGAGGCGGAAAGGCGGGCCAGGGACATGCTTTCAAAGGTGGGCCTGTCCGATAAGGCGGATAACTTTCCAAGCCAGCTGTCCGGGGGACAGAAGCAGAGAGTGGCTATAGCCAGGGCGCTTTGCATGCAGCCGGATATAATGCTCTTCGACGAGCCGACCTCGGCTCTGGACCCGGAGATGGTGGGGGAGGTCCTGCAGGTCATGAAGGACCTGGCGGCCGAAGGTATGACGATGGTAATTGTGACCCATGAAATGGGCTTCGCCAGGGAGGTGGCGGACAGGATCATCTTTATGGACGGAGGCTATATCATCGAAGAGGGCACTCCCGAAGAGGTGCTCATGCACCCGAAGGAGCCCAGAACAATAGATTTCTTAAATAAGGTACTGTAGGTCTTTCATTCAAACGGGGGGGTGGGGTATGAAAAACAAATCCGGCAGTCTTTTATTCAAATTGGCTGTTCTGTTTGCAATCTTTACGGTCGTTACGCTGGTTCTGAGCGGCGTAATGACTTATCTGAACCAGATGAGATCCTATACTCTCCAGTGTCAGGATAATATCCAGAATGCAGGTCATTATCTGGTTTCTCTTATCGAGCAGGAGGGCGATGATTTCATCACCTATCAGGATTTTTACATCAGGCATTATAAGGATATGCAGGTCCCGATACAATTTGACAGCTATAATGATTCTCAGCTTGAGTATGAAAAGCGGATGGCTGAGGTTTATCCCGGCAAGGTTCTGGGTGAAGACATAGAGCTGGATGAATTGGACGAGGAAAGCCAGAAGGCCTATTTTAAATATACCCAGCAATACTGGCAGCTTACCTTTGAACACGCGGCGAGAGATTTTGATATGCCCTATGCCTATTACTGCACATATTATCCCGAGGACGGGACTGCATGTATGTTATTGACGGGGAGAGGACGACTCCTAACGACCATCTGGAGGAGGGAGAGGAGCCGGATCCCGAGCTGGATAAGTATATGTATCTTGGAGATACCTATAAGCATAACCCCGATGAGCATAAAATTGAGTGGCTGACCTTTACTACGGGTAAGGAGCAGCATCAGTTTATGACCTGGGACAATGCCTGGGGACACACTTATTCCTATTATACACCGCTTATCCTGGGTGAAAAGACAATGGGCTTTGTGGGCACCGAGATAGATGTGGCTAAGGTTAACAGGGGAATACTTTTAAATACACTGGAGCAGACCGTAGGTATCGGAGCCGTATTGATACTGTGTGTGCTGGTTATGCTTTTCTACATCAACAGGCAATATATTTCAAAGATAGTAAGGCTTTCAGATAATGTAAGGATATATTCGCAGAAAAAGGATGCCACTATTGCCAGGAAAATAGAGGAAGACGGAGATACCGCCGACGAGATTTCGGCTCTGGCAAACCAGACGGCCGCGATGGTACTGGAGCTTGAAAATTATATGAAGAGCCTCCTGGATACTACGAAGGAGCTTAGTGAGACGAAACGGCACGCCAATGATATGCGCGTGCTTGCGAACAAGGATGCCCTTACAGGTATCAGGAATAAGACTGCCTATGACAACGAGGTAAAGCAGCTGGAATGGTTAATAGGCGATGGCTTTAAGGATTTCGGGATAGCCATGATCGACCTCAATTTCCTTAAGCGCATCAATGATACCTTTGGACATGAGCAGGGAAATGTGGCTATAAAGAAGCTATGCTTCATTGTCTGTCATGTTTTTGAGCATTCCCCCGTATTCAGGATAGGAGGAGATGAATTTGTGGTCATCCTTAAGGGTAATGATTTAAAAAATATTGACGGGCTTGTCGATAAATTCAATTCGACGATTGACAATATGGCGGAGGATAAATCGATGGCACAGTGGGAGAGGGTCTCTGCCGCCATCGGAGTTGCATTTTTCGACCCTGCGAGGGATGACAGCGTGGAGAATGTGTTTAAGCGCGCTGATAAGAACATGTATGCGCGTAAGAAGGAGATGAAGGCTATAAGGAGTGAGTGATATGCTCACTCCTTTGTGGGATTCCCCACCCGGTCGAAAACCATTTCATAGCTGTTGTTTCCATAGTTTAAGGAGCGGTTCACCCGGCTTATCGTAGCGGTGGACGCTCCTGTTTTTTGCGCTATCTCCATATAGGTCTTGTGGGCGGAGAGCATTCCGGCCACCTCAAAGCGCTGGGAAAGGGAGAGAATCTCATTTATGGTAGCGACATCTTCAAAAAAAGCATAACATTCATCTCTCGTCTTAAGGCTCAGGACCGCGTCAAAGAGGTCGTCTACAGCTTTGGTATGTATTTTCTCATTCATTACAATATCCTTCTTGAAATTACTTGATTTTTTACGCTTGGTTTAATTCTTTATAAGTTTAACACTTTACACCCTTAAAGTAAATGTGTTAAAATTTTTCAGTATAACACGCCGATTTTGTACCAAGCCGCGCGTATACCGGGCTGGGGCAGGGGCGCAGCTATCTGTAAATTAAGGAGGATATATATGCAGTCTTTTATCGATACTATAACCGCAGTCAATTCAGCGGTAAACGGCTTCGTATGGGGCGTTCCCATGCTGCTCTTACTGGTGGGTACGGGCATACTTATGACCTGTCTTAGCAGGTGCTTTCAGCTTACGCACATAAAGCACTGGTTCAAAAAGACCATAGGCGCCGTCTTTACCGACAAGGGCGTAACGGCACATACGGCAAAGCATGACAGGCAGATAACCCAGTTCCAGAGCCTTTGCACGGCCCTCGCGGCTACCATCGGGACCGGCAATATCGCCGGAGTTGCGGCGGCCATAGCCACCGGAGGCCCGGGAGCGATATTCTGGATGTGGATCGTGGCCTTTCTCGGGATGATGACCAATTTCTCGGAAAATGTCCTGGGTATATATTACCGGAGAAAGAATATGCACGGGGAATGGAGCGGCGGCGCCATGTATTATCTGACTGACGGCCTTGGCTCCAAAAAGGGCTTCAAGGGAATAGGCAGGGTGCTGGCCATTCTCTTTGCAGTGTTCTGTGTCATAGCTTCCTTCGGCATTGGGAATATGAGCCAGGTCAACACCATAGCCAAGAATATGAATACGGTCTTTAAGATACCCGTTTTACCCGTGGGGATAACGTTAATGTTCATCGGCGGCCTTGTCATAGTCGGGGGTTTAAAGAGGATAGCGGCAGTTGCGGAGAAGCTCGTTCCCGGAATGGCGCTGGCCTATATCATAGGTGCTTTGGTCATAGTCATAATGCATATTGGAATGATACCGGAGATTTTAGCCTGTATCATAAAGGGAGCCTTCGGGCTGCACGCCGTGACTGGAGGAATCGTCGGAGCCGGAGTTGCAAAGGCCGTGACCTGGGGTATGAAAAGGGGTGTGTTCTCAAATGAAGCGGGACTCGGCTCCTCGGTAATGGTACATTCCTCTTCGAATGTGCGCGAGCCGGTGGTACAGGGAATGTGGGGAATATTCGAGGTCTTTGCAGATACCATCGTAGTCTGTACCCTGACCGCCTTAGTCATTCTTACCAGCGGGGAGGTGGACCCGCAAACGGGAGAGATGCTTACCTCAATAGAGAGTACAGCCCTGGTTTCCGAGGCCTTCAAGGCAAGCTTCGGACCGCTTGGTGCAGGCTTTATAGCTATTGCGGTGCTGCTGTTCGCGTTTTCAACGGTCTTAGGTTGGAGCCAGTACGGAACCAAGGCCTTTGAATATCTTTTCGGAACCAAAGCCACTATAGCCTATAAGGTTGTTTTCGTTTTGTTCATAGTCATAGGGGCTACAATGAATCTGCAGCTGGCCTGGGATTTATCCGATACCTTTAACGGGCTGATGGCGATACCGAACCTTATCGGAGTCGTATCGTGCAGCGGGACGGTATCGATGATCATAAAGAACTATGTAGACAGGAAATTGCATAACAAGGATATAAAGCCGATGTATTCGGCCTTCCCGGATATCCAGAAGCTCCAGGAGGAGGCGGAAGCCGCCACTGCTGCTGAGGGAGAAGAGGAGTAAATGTAGAGGGGCTGTAGCATTAGTACAAAATATAAAAATTTAGCCAGCAGTTCTTGGTGAATAGTACCTGCGATTAGGCTTGGGCGAGCACCTGTCTGAGCGCAGTTTCGAAGACCGTAGGTCGCGCGAAACAAGCGAGTTGCGCAGAACAAGCCGTGTTTATGAGCAGGTGCTATGAGCCTAGAACTGGCTGAGCCTTTTATATTT
>JAFTEI010000219.1 GCA_017453965.1 Lachnospiraceae bacterium | reverse complement strand
TGTCAAGAAAGGTAAAAGGAAGTTCGCAGCTTATGCATGTATTGAAAAGCAAGGCTTTCTCATGTATACTTTTGTTTGAAAAGAGAAGGGTGCGGCGTTATTGCCGCGTTTTCAGGAAATCGGATAAGTTTTCCTCAAATGGCTTTTGAAAACGGCCGAAGACCCAAGCCGGTTTTGTACCGCTTCAAAATACCCCTTCTCTCTTTTACTGTAAAAGTGTAACTGTTCAGAGCCCTCTGAGTTCCGAACAGTTACGTAAAAGTATCTTTTGCATGTCACTAAAGATTCAGGCAGAGGGAAAACATTCATGAAGATTCCGGTAGTGATCCAGATGCAAAACGGCGAGAACGGGGTGGCGGCGCTGTCTATGATGCTGGGTTACTATAAACGTTTTGTGCCGATCGAAGAGCTGCGTAAGGTCTGCGTTTCTTCAAGGAACGGTTCAAGTCCGGCTGAGATCGCAAAAGCCGCTTCCCACTATGGTCTTGATGCGTTGATCGAAAATATCCCTTTTGAAGAACTGAGCAACAGAAAGCTTCCCCTGATGATCCAGTGGAAAAGGCGTTATTACGCTCTGATTAAATCCATTAAGGGGGAGCTTGTTACAGTCGTTGACCCGGCAAGAGGCGAATACAGGCTGGAAATGAAAAAGCTGAAACAGCTTTTCACCGGCACGGCCATTTCCTTTCAGAGAACCGGTTCGTTTAAACCGGGCGGAAGAAGGGCCTCTCTTTTTTCACTCATTGGAAACAGGATCAGACCTCTTATAAAATCCATGATCGTGATGGCCTGCTTCACGGTCGCCTGCGTTATTTTGGATCTTGCCATGGTCCATCAGCAAAAAGCCGGGCTGGATGGCCCGATGGGAAGCCATGGCCCCGAAGGGCTGGAGGCAGGAAGCGGGATCATCGCCCTTTATATTTTCCTGATGGTCCTCTATGTGATCTTTTCCATCATCAAGGTGCGTATTTTGAACCGGTCCAGCCGCAGGAATTCAGCACTCTCGGGCAGCATCCTTTTCAAGAAGATTTTTCGCCAGCCCCTCAAATTTTTTGAGACCTTCAGCGGCTGGGAGGTTATTTCCCGGATAGAGAACAATATAAATCTGGATAATTCCATCATGACAGCACTTGTACCGAGGGCGATCGATGCATTTATGTGTGTCATTTATATCATTACTCTCTTTTCTTATAATGCTTTGATCGCTTCAGTATGTCTGGTCGTAGTAATAATATCTCTTTTGATAAGCCTTAAGATCCAGGACCAGGGAGCGATCGCGGCAAGGAGTATGACGACATATGACAACAGCGTGAATTCGTCTCTTCTGAACGGAATAAATATGATCGACACCATCCAGTCCACCGGTGCGGAGAGGGACTTTTACAATATGTGGCATTCCTCACTGAAACGCCTGGCGGACAGCAAGAAAACACAGATCCATTTCAACGCCCTGTCGAACATGAATACCGGTCTTTCGGGCAATCTTCTTCAGGCATTCCTGCTTTTCATGGGGGCATATTTCGTGGTTCACAAAAGCTTTACCCTTGGCACCATGGCATTGTTTCAGGGAGTCCTTAACAGTATGATCACCTCTCTGACCAACTGCGTTAATTCCGTGGATAAACTTCAGAGCATGATAACCAATATCGAAAGAGTAAATGACATCACCGCAAGGCAGACAAGAGAGCCCGTCTTTCTTAAGGAGAAGCGGGAGAGCGCAGAGAAGCTTCAGGGATACCTTAAGGCCGAAAACTTAAGCTATCGTTATAATCCCGGCGACGAACCCGCGATCGATCATGTCAGTATCGAGGTGAAGCCCGGAGAGATGGTCGCTATCGTAGGCAGGACCGGCTGCGGTAAGAGCACGCTCCTAAAGATCATGATCGGTCTTGAAAAGCCGGACTCGGGAACCGTCTGCTACGACGGAAAACCCATAGACTCTCTGAACCAGAAATCCCTCAGAAGGTGTATAGGCTCGGTCTTTCAGTTCAGCCGTGTATTTCCGGGAACGATCGCGGATAATGTGGCATTTGGAAACAATGAAGATCCCGGAGAGAAAAAAATCTGGGAGGCTTTGGATAAGGCCGTAATAGGAGATTTCGTACGCACGCTTCCCCTGGGACTATATACCGAGATCTCCGAATCTAACTCCAGAGGCTTTTCCGGAGGGCAAAGACAGCGCCTGCTTCTGGCTCGGGCTCTCCTGGATCATCCGAAGGTTCTGATACTTGACGAAGCTACGTCAGCGCTTGATAATGTAACACAGAAAAAAGTCCTTGAAAATATCTATAGGCTGAATTCCACAGTGGTGATGGTTGCGCACAGGCTCTCTACGGTCAGGGATTTTGACAGAATCGTTCTGATGGAGAAGGGAATGATCGTGGAAGAAGGGACGTATCAGGAGCTTATGGAAAAAGGCGAAGGCTTTGCAAGGCTTGTAAAAAAACAGATGTTGTGAGGGAGACCAGACAAAACATGCCGCAGGGGGCGGCGGAAAGGAGAAAATTATGAGTGACAGGGGAAATGAGGCATTGGCGTATACTTGTCCTTCCTGTGGGGGGACTCTCAGGTTTGATCCGACATCGGGAAAGCTGAAATGCGATTTTTGCGATTCTGAATTTACGCCGGAGGAGATCGAAGAGAAGCTTAAGGAAAAGGAGGCCGAAACGCAGGGGGAGCAGGCCGGGGAGGAGCTGAACGGTTATCTGTGTTCGACCTGCGGAGCGGAGCTTTTGACGGAGCCCAATACCGCGGTCATAAAATGTCCCTATTGCGGAAATAATACCATAGCCACGACACAATTTGCCGGGACTATACGCCCGGACTACGTTATACCCTTTGCCTTTACAAAAAAACAGGCGATGCAGAAGTACGAGGCCTATCATACAAACGGCTGGAGAAAGCTTCTGCTTCCGGGAAAATTTGCAACGAAGAGCCATGTGGAAGAGATACAGGGAGTGTACGTGCCCTTCTGGCTCTTCAACGGAAAGGCCGAGATAGACGGAATCTATGACGCCTCGGATACCACTGTAAGGGGGGAATTCAAATATACTAAGTACTACGAGGTTCGCCGTGCAGGAAGCATGGATTTTAAACATGTTCCGGCGGATGCCTCCAGGCGCATGGACGACAGACTCATGGATTCGATAGAGCCCTATGATTTTAAGGCGCTCAAGCCCTTCTCCATGACATATCTGCCGGGCTTTTTGGCAGAGCGCTTCGATGTGGAGGAAGCTGAAAACAAGGGGAGAGCGGAAGAGAGGATAAAGGAGACTATACGAAAAGTGACGGTCAAGACTATCAAGCATGGAGATGTCACGAGCAGGCATGTGGATACTGAGATCGATCTCGAAAAGACCGATTATGCTCTGCTCCCCGCCTGGGTACTGACCACAAAATGGCAGGACAAGAACTGGATCTTCGCCATGAACGGTCAGACCGGGGAGTTTATCGGCGACCTCCCCATAAGCAAGGTGAAATACGTCCTTTGGCTGTTGCTTTTCTTTATACTTGTGACCATACTGGGCAGTGGAATTTTCGATATATCTATAGGTATCATAGCAGGCATATGTTTTACGCTCCTCGCCGGTTTTATAGCATATGCAGCCATGAAGCCCGTAAGCAAGGCCATGAATGCGGACAAATATATGGACGACAAGATAGAGCTCACCGTCGAGGAGGAAAAATTCCTGCGGGAGGAAAAGCGAAAGAAGGATTAAGGGACTGCAAATGGCTAAAAATAAGGATAATATAAGGATAGTCCTCCTTACCGTCGCCGTAGTGCTTCTGATCGCAGGCCTTGCGACGGACGGTTTTTCTGAGGTCAGGACCAAGGCAATAACCATCTGCATGGAGTGTATAGGTATAGGCTGATGAAAAACTTGACCGGTATCTTAAAGCAGCATTCCAGAAGATATACCCAGCTGATCACAGCGCTCCTCTACAATTTTCATCTGACCGGCTTTGTGACCGGAAGGATATACAAGGGAAACCTCAAGGGCGCCTGCGTGCCCGGGCTCAACTGCTATTCCTGCCCGGGGGCGCTCTTCGCCTGCCCGCTGGGGAGCCTGCAGGGGGCCATACAGAAGACGGCTTACAAATTGCCCCTGTACATGCTGGGGACCCTCCTGCTTTTCGGCGTCCTCTTCGGGAGGCTTATCTGCGGCTTTGCCTGCCCCTTCGGACTGATCCAGGAGCTCCTTTTCAAGCTTCCAATTCGCAAGCTAAAAAAAAGCAGGATGACACGGGCGCTGTCATATCTTAAATATCTGATCCTGGCTGTGTTTGTAGTAGGCGTTCCCCTCGTAAAAAAAGCCCCGGGCTTTTGCAAATATATCTGTCCGGCGGGAACTCTGGAGGCGGGGCTGCCACTTGTGCTCATGGACGAAAGACTGAAAGGCCTGACCGGAGCCCTCTTTTCCTGGAAAATGTTCATGCTGGCCCTGTGTATCCTGTTGTGCTCAGTCTGCTACCGGGCCTTCTGCCGCTTCATCTGCCCCCTCGGGGCGATATATTCCTTTTTTGCTCCGGTTGCATTTTTCGGTGTATGCGTGGATAATGGAAAATGCACCAACTGCGGAGCCTGCGTTCGAAGCTGCAAAATGGATGTGAAGCGGGTGGGAGACCACGAGTGTATCCAATGCGGTGAGTGCGCTAAGGTCTGTAGCGCGGGAGCTATCGGAAGGAAGAACCCCGTCAGGGTTGGGCAAAAAGCAAGGTAATGGAGCAGCTCTTAAGAGCTGTAAGCCAGATATTACCGGGGACAAAACCTTATAATAGAGGAGCAGTAAAATGACTGTTGAAGCATATTTAAATCCGGATTTCGGCTGGGGGGAGAGGCTGATATTTTTTGCGGTCACTATGGCCGGGTGTCTCGTGTGCGTACTTTTGATAATCGGAGGAACGGCCCTGTCCGCCTCCTCTGTCCCGGGAAAAGCCCGCAAGGCCGTGTTCTACAAGCGTTCCCATAATTTTGTGCAACGCTTCTACGAAATGATAATTTCAGGCAGCTCGGTCATGTTTTTTTCCTGCTCGTATGTCATTTTAAACCACATATATTCCCTGGCCCAGGAGGGGGCCGGAGGACCCGGGATAGAGACCTTTGTGGGAGTCTGGGAGAGCTGGAAGGATTTTATCCTGCTGCTCCTTATCTGCCTGTCCTGTGTGTTAAATACAGTTCTCGACAAATTTATCATACCCCTTAAAAGGATAGACAAGTCGGAGAAGGCATCCATACGTCTGCTGGCTATGTTCTACGTCATCCTCATTCTGATCTACCTGAATTTCATCGGAGATGAAAGCGAGTACAGCCCTGTCATGATGTACTACCTGGGACTGATGGTGGGCCGCTTTGTCTACTTCGACGCCTCCTTTTCGGATTTCATAGAGGCCATAGTCAATGCGTTTAAGAATATTCCGCTGCTGATCTTAGGGATGGCGCTTATGGGCGCACTCACGAATTTCGGTTTTAAGGCGGGGTATCTTCTGGAGAGGAACTACTACATAGTGGGCATATTCTATACTCATATTTTCATGCTCGCAGCTATCTTCATCATACACTTAAGCCACATCTTAAACCTCTTTATAAGAAAGCCGGAGGGATATGATGAGGGCGCCAAAGAGAGCGCTGAGGAGAGCGGGGAGAGCGCAGAGGGCTCCCGGCAGGAGGGTGACGACGAGGCGTACTACGAGGATTACGGCGATTATGAGGAATACGACGGCGAAGAGGAATATTACGAGGACGGATACGAAGAGTACGAGGATGACGGGGATTGGGAGGAATTGAAATGAAGCGCTTTTTCAGTGACGGAAGCTATAAAAAGGACCTTAGGGTATATTCGGAGGGAGTTCTGGAAAAATACGGGATATCCACGCCGACGGCCGAGAGGGAGATCATGTATATGTCGGACAGCGGGAATACCGTGACCTCGAAGCTCTATGCGGACCTTATTTTTAATAGAAAGATTTTGAGGCGTTACCCCTACAGGGAGGCCTTCGAGCTCTATAAGCGCTCTGCGGGGATAAGCATTTCGGAGAGTGGAGAATGGCAGTGCAGCGGGGTCTCATATCCGCTGGCCTTCTGGGAAATAGGCTATTATCTGGTGAACTACAGGAACAGCTCCTTTTTAAAAAAATGTGAGGACATTCCCGAGATCGACGCGATGTCGCATACAGAAAGGCTGGAAACGGCCTTTGAGCTCTCGACTGCCTGCATAAGAAATGTGGATTCGGCCGCGGCCGTAAACCTGATCGCCCGGATACTTTCCGAGGCTTCGGAGAAGGAGGAGCTGTTTAAGAGGCTGCAGCCTGTCTTTAAGGAGGAGCTCGGGGAGCCGCTGTTTCAGGAGCTCTACCCCGGGGCCTGCGACTGCGAGACGATGGAGGGCTGCGCCGCTACGGCGGAGAGTTTTTTCGAGGCCGCAGCCAGGGAGGGCTATGTATATGCCTGTAATAATCTCGCGGCCAGGGAGGCTGAAAGGGCGGTGGCCATCGGCGGCGAAAGTCCCGACAGCTCTGAGTTAAAAGAGGTGGTGGAGGCCTATGTCCGGCATTTAAAGAGCTCGGCCGACAGGTATGAGCCCTATGCCGCAAACCGCCTGGGACTTTTCTATGTGACGGGGGAGATCTCCGGCACCTCGGGGAAGATAGTCTGCAAGAATTATGTAAACCGCTCGGTAGCCAGAGAATATTTCCTCAAGGCCACGGTCTATCCGGATACAAATTCCGCCTGGGCGTTTTTCAATCTCATAAAGTATTTCCAGAAGGATTTTGACGACGATATAGAGAAGATGAACGAATACATGGACTATATAAAGGAGCTCAATCAGCAGGTATATGATCTCGCAATGGAGCTTTGAAACGGCGTAAGATGAACAGACACGATTATTTGACCAAGACACCTGTGCCAAGGCTTATCACGGCCCTGGCGATCCCGACGATAATCAGTATGCTGGTCACGGGTATCTATAATACGGCGGACACCTTCTTTGTCGGCAAGATCTCTACACAAGCCACCGCTGCGGTGGGGCTTGTGTTTTCCGTTATGGCTATGATACAGGCCACGGGCTTCTTTTTCGGACAGGGCTCGGGCAGCTTTATGTCCAGGTCCTTGGGCAAGGGGGACAAGGCGGCGGCAAGTGAAATGGCGTCTTTGAGCTTCGCGCTGGCGCTGTGCTTCGGCGTGGCCATAATGCTGACGGGCCTGGCCTTTTCCGGGAGGATAGCCCTGGCCATCGGTGCCACCTCCTCCACGATGGAGGATACGGTCGCCTACCTCAGGATAATCCTGATCGGAGCGCCCTTTATGATAGGACAGTTTGTCATAAATAACCAGCTCAGGTTCCAGGGGAGCGCCATGTATGCCATGGTGGGGCTCTTAAGCGGGGCGGCCATAAATGTGGTGCTGGACCCGCTGCTGATACTGGTGCTAAAAATGGGAGTCAGCGGGGCCGCCATAGCGACTGTGGGCGGCCAGATCACGAGCTTTTTTATCCTGCTGATCGGCAGCACTAAGGGCGAAAACATAAAGTTAAGCGTAAAAAACCTGCGCCCCAGGCTGCTGTATATTAGGGAAATAGTAAACGGAGGCCTGCCCTCCCTTTTTAGGCAGGGGCTTGCGGCCACCTCGACCCTTCTTTTGAACGTCATGGCGGGAAAGTACGGCGGGGACGCGGCTATTGCGGGCATGTCCATCGTTACGAGGGTCACGATGCTCTTAGCCTCGGCCCTCATCGGCTTCGGCCAGGGCTACCAGCCAGTCTGCTCCTTCAATTATGGGGCAGGGCTTAAAGACCGGGTGAAGGAGGGCTATTTTTTCTGCGTAAAATACGGGACTATCTTTCTGGCGGCGATCGGAGCAGCCTGCTGTCTCTTCACGCCTCAGATAATTTCCTGGTTCAGGGATGACGCGGAGGTCATAGCAGTGGGGAGCGTCGCCCTAAGGTGCCAGGCGGCCGTGCTTTTTTTAATGGCTACGATAGTTATGTCCAATATGATGCTCCAGTCCATCGGAAAGGGAGTCAAGGCCTCGATCACCTCGTCGGCCAGGAACGGGATATTTTTCATTCCGCTCATTCTGATACTCCCAAGATATTTCGGACTCTTCGGCGTGGAGATAACCCAGAGCTGCGCCGACGTCCTGACCCTGCTCATAACGGTTCCGCTGGTCTGGTCAGAGCTGAAAAAACTGGATGAGGCAGACTAGTTTTTCCGGTAAGTTTTCCGCTTTTACATCTTGTATACATGCATAAAATCATGGTAAAATTGTAAAGGATTTTTGTGCAATTATTTTACTCTTCAGCCGGTGTTCTGACATCGGCGCCGGAGAGGTCATAGAATTTGGAAGAAGGTTTATCATATCATGAGATTCTTTATGCCGACGGAGCTTCTGGATGGTGAGAACTGCGTCGGGAAGTATTCCGAAAAATTTTCAGCCCTCGGAAAAAAGGCGCTGATAGTCACCGGAAAAAAATCAGCCAGAGAAAACGGTTCCTTTGAAGATGTGACCACTGCCCTCGATAAACAGGGTATCGCCTGGACCGAGTTTGCCGAGGTCGAGGAAAACCCCTCGGTAGAAACAGTCATGAAGGGCAGGGATGCTGCCATACAGAGCGAGGCGGATTTCATCGTCGGCATAGGCGGCGGCTCGCCCCTAGACGCGGCCAAGGCCATAGCGCTTATGGCGGCCCACCCCGACGCCGGGGCGGATTCTCTTTACGGAGGAGACCTCGACTCCGAAGCTCTTCCAATGGCGGCGGTTCCAACTACCTGCGGCACGGGCTCCGAGGCTACGGGGGTCGCCGTGCTCACGAGGCATGAGCTTAAGACCAAGGGCTCGATTCCCTACCGCATCTTTCCGAAGGTCGCTTTCATAGACGGAAAATATCTCGTGGATGCGCCGATGTCCCTCATCTTAAGTACCGCGGTGGATGCCCTGGCGCATATAATCGAGAGCTATTTCATGTTAAAGGCCGATGACTACAGCCGCATGGCTGCGCTGCACGGACTTAAGGTGTGGACGAGGTCCAAGCCGGTGCTCCTGGGAGAGAGGTATATAAACGCACAGGACAGGAAGAACCTCATGTGTGCCTCGACCCTGGCAGGCATGGCAATAGCCCAGACGGGCACCTCCATACCCCACGCTTTGAGCTATCCTTTGACCTATGACCTCGGGATACCCCACGGCAAGGCGGTGGGATACTTCCTCGGAGGCTTCCTCGAGGCGGCGCCGGATGAAGGGAAGTGGGAGCTGCTTTCCACGGGTGGCTTCAGGAATCTGTCTGAATTCAAGGGCTTCTTAAAAAAGCTGCTCGGAGAGGTTGCGGTTACAGAGGAGGCTCTGAACCGGGGCTATGAGATGGTAAAGGACGACCCCAAGAGGATGGAGTGCAGTATCTTCCAGGTGGGTCATGAGGGGCTCAGGAAGATAGTATATGAACATAATTAGGAAATCCGGCTAAAGCTTTTCCCGGGCGGGATTTCTGGCAGGGATCTCGCTGATAAAAAAGATACAATTATAAATATGTAGGAGGAAAAATCTAATGAACAAAATGGAAAACACACCACAGGTAAAGATCGGAATCGTATCAGTCAGCCGTGACTGCTTCCCCGAGACGCTGGCGGTAAACAGGCGCAAGGCGCTGGTTGAGGCCTACAAGGGAAAGTACGACGCGGCCGATATCTATGAGTGCCCGATCTGTATCGTAGAGAGCGAGATCCACATGGTACAGGCTCTCGAGGACATTAAGAAGGCGGGCTGCAACGCTTTATGCGTATACCTCGGAAACTTCGGTCCCGAGATATCAGAGACCCTTCTTGCAAAGCACTTCGACGGACCCAAGATGTTTGCAGCGGCAGCTGAGGAGAGCCAGAATGACCTCATGCAGGGCAGAGGCGACGCATACTGCGGAATGCTCAACGCCAGCTACAACTTAAAGCTCCGCAACGTGGGCGCCTATATCCCCGAGTATCCGGTCGGAGACGCCGGCGACGTTGCCGATATGATACATGATTTCGTGCCCATTGCCCGCGCGATAATCGGACTTTCAGAGCTGAAGATCATATCCTTCGGTCCCAGACCCCTCAACTTCCTTGCCTGCAACGCACCTATCAAGCAGCTTTACAACCTTGGAGTTGAGATAGAGGAGAATTCCGAGCTCGACCTCTTTGAGGCATTCAATAACCACGCCGACGACAAGAGAATTCCCGACGTTGTCAAGGATATGGAGCAGGAGCTTGGAGCAGGCAACAAAAAGCCCGAGATACTGAACAAGCTTGCACAGTATGAGCTGACCCTTCTGGATTGGGTCGAGGAGCACAAAGGGTATCGCAAATATGTGGCTATCGCGGGAAAATGCTGGCCCGCGTTCCAGACACAGTTTGGCTTCGTTCCCTGCTACGTAAACAGCCGTCTCACCGGACGCGGAATCCCGGTTTCCTGTGAGGTAGATATCTACGGCTGTCTGTCAGAGTTCATCGGAACCTGCGTATCGGACGATATCGTAACCCTGCTCGACATCAACAACTCCGTTCCCAAGGATATGTATGCCGAGTCAATCGAGGGCAAGTTCGACTACAAGCACAGCGATACCTTTATGGGCTTCCACTGCGGAAATACCTGCAGCAAGAAGCTGGCATCGCATGAGATGAAGTACCAGATGATAATGGCCCGTTCACTTCCGGTTGAGGTTACGAACGGAACCCTTGAGGGAGACATCGCTCCCGGCGAGATCACCTTCTACAGACTCCAGAGCACGGCTGACAACAAGCTTCGCGCCTATCTTGCGGAGGGAGAGGTTCTGCCTGTTGCTACAAAGTCCTTCGGAGGAATCGGCGTATTCGCCATAAAGGAGATGGGACGTTTCTACAGACACGTGCTCATCGAGAAGAACTATCCTCACCACGGTGCGGTTACCTTCGGGCACTACGGAAAGGCACTTTACGAGGTATTCAAGTACATCGGCGTACCGGTTGAAGACCTTAACTACAACCAGCCCGCAAGCCTGCCTTATCCTACGGAGAATCCCTTTAAGTAAGCGATAACAGAAACAAAAAATCAACGGCTGCCCGGAATATTACGGGCAGCCGTTTGTTTGGCTATGTTACGTTTTATATCAGGTTAAATGTCAAAGGCTGTCAGCGCAGACGGCTGTAACAAAGCCTCTTATACGCGGCAGGAGAGAAGTATCTCTCTTACGGGGAAGTCCTTGCCGGCCTCGTCGATCACGCTTATGAAGCTATCGAGCTGATCCCGGGCCATATCGGTATGAATCAGGAGATAGTCGTAGAGCGCTCCCTCTTCCTTCGCCTTCTTCATCTCCTCCTTTATCCATTCCTCAAGCCCCTTTAAGTCCTCGTCAAAGGGATTGATCACATAGATATCCTCAACGGGCTGTATTTCCTCTGTGTACAGAACAGTAAAGCTCTTTGTGCTGTTTCCGATGTATCCTATAGTATAGCTGGTGTTTCTGTCGCCGATAAGTATCTGCATAGAGCAAATCACCTCCAAAAGAATTTTTTACGAAACCTCCGGCGGATACTTAAATGACAAAGCCGACAGGCCGTTTGATCTCGTGTATTAAAGGGGTTTTATCCTCCAGTAATATCTGACGTATAGCTCATAGCTACTCCGTCACTTATATTTTACATAGTATGCGCATTTTTATCAATACAGAAAATCGTAAAGAAGCAGAAGATAATTATGGGAGAAGCACTGATGTTGTTTAAGAAGTTCATTCGTTTTGTGGGACTTAAATTGATCGAGCTTTCAGATATGCTGGTTGGAGTTCCTGTATATAGAACTGATTCGGAGATTGGCTATGCAGACGGGGCAGGCGCTTTGATATGTCCGCTGAATTCAGGAAGTGGGAGGACCATATCAATGACGGAAATCATCTTATTCTTGATCATCCTGAGAATATAGGATCAATTGGAGCAATTTCGCGGACAGCGCTGGCCTTTGGCATACACGATATCGCAGTCATAGATGAGAACATCCTGGATACATTTGATCCCTCATTGATCCGTTCTTCCATGGGAGCCCGTCTTAAAGTACATATTGAAGTGTTCTCCTGTATCGAAGAATATCGCTCTCGTTTTCAGAAAAATCAGATATATGCATTTGTGTTGGATGAAGGTGCCTCCAGGCTTGAAGAAGCAAGGATCATACAGCCATATACACTGGCTTTTGGCAATGAAAGTCTGGGGTTACCGGAAGCTTATCGCGGGTTTTCTCAAAATGTATTTATCGCTCAGTCAGAGGAAGTTGATAGTCTGAACGTCTGTGTTGCAGCAGCTATTTCGCTCAAGGTATTTACAAATCCCGGGCCGGCTTTTTGACCCGGACCCTGTCCTGAGAACAGTAATTATATATCAAATTTTTCCGGGGTTTACTATAAAATACTTTCGCAACCCTTACAGTTATGCTACAATGCAATAGTTGATTTAGACAATGTACTATAACGTCATTATACTAATTTTAAGGAGGCTAATATGCAAAAGAAGAAGCGCAACGTTATTGTCGGACAGTCGGGTGGTCCCACGGCAGCCATCAACTCATCCCTTGCGGGAGTTTACCGTACTGCCATAGACCGTGGATACACTAAGGTTTACGGAATGATACACGGTGTTCAGGGACTTATGGAAGGACGCTACGTGGATCTTTCGGAGCACATTCAGACGGGACTGGACGCAGAGCTTTTAAAGAGGACGCCTGCGGCGTATCTCGGATCGTGCAGATTTAAGCTTCCGGAGATATTTGAGGACAAGGCTGTTTACGAGAAGATATTCGAGATCCTCGACAAGCTCGCTATCGACTGCTTCATATATATAGGCGGAAACGATTCGATGGATACTATAAAGAAGCTTTCCGACTATGCGATAATCTCGGGCTCAACGGTTCGTTTCGTGGGCTGCCCGAAGACCATAGACAATGACCTTGCTCTTACGGACCACACCCCCGGTTACGGTTCCGCGGCGAAGTACATCGGAACCTCTGTTAAGGAGATCATCCGTGACGGCTGGAGCCTGGAGACCGAAAAGGGTCAGGTCATCATCGTGGAGATCATGGGAAGAAATGCCGGCTGGCTTACAGGAGCCGCTGCCCTTTCCAAGGGAGAGGACTGCGACGGTCCCGATGCCATCTATCTGCCTGAGCTGCCCTTCGATCTCGAGAAGTTCATTAAGAAGATAAAGGGCATACTTGCAAAGAAGCCCAACGTAGTAGTAGCTGTATCCGAGGGAGTCAAGACCAAGGACGGCAAGTATGTCAGCGACCTCGACGATTCGCCGGATTACGTAGATGCCTTCGGCCACAAGCAGCTTACCGGAGCAGCGAGATACCTTGCAAGCTATGTATCGAGGGAGATCGGCTGCAAGACCAGGGCTATCGAGCTTTCAACCCTTCAGAGGGCAGCAAGCCACTGCACTTCCCGTGTGGACATCCTCGAGGCCTATGAGGTTGGCGGAGCTGCAATGAAGGCTGCCGACGAGGGAGATACCGGAAAGATGGTCGTTATCCAGCGTCTGTCCGACGATCCCTACCAGGCGGGAACAGAGGTTAAGGACGTACACAAGATCGCTAACGATGAGCGTCTCGTACCCAGGGAATGGATCACTAAGGACGGTACATTCGTAACGGACGAATTCATCACATATGTAAGGCCTCTTATCCAGGGTGACGTTGCACCCATCATGGTTGACGGTATTCCGAGACACCTCTATCGTCCCGGCTTCCAGGATAAACTTTAAGAGGTATTTATGAATAGAATACTGAAATTACTGACAGGGGTCGCGGTGGCTGTGTTCCTGTGTCTGGCCGCGGGAGCAGTGCAGGCACAGGCCTATATCCTTGTGCTGGACCCCGGTCACGGCGGGCCCGGAGCCTCGGGTCTGGGCTGTACCTATCCTCCCTATTCGGAGAAGGGGCTGACCCTGGACGTTGCCACCAAGCTTAAGGCGGAGCTTTCGGATATACCGGGGCTTACGGTCTATATGACCAGGACCGGCGACACATTTCTCTCGCTGGAGGAGAGGGCGATGTATGCAAAATCGGTCAATGCGGACCTGTTGATAAGCCTGCACTTCAATTCCTCGGGGCCCCACGATAAGACCGGAACAGAGGTCTGGACCTCGGCCTTCGGCAACAACTTTACCGTAGGGGCGGCTCTCGGACAGCAGCTTTTACAGCAGTACACGGCCATGGGGCTCGAGAGCAAGGGCGTCAAGACGAGGCTTGGAGACAGGGGAGATTATTACGGCATAATCCGGAACGGAGTCGCCGTAGGGATTCCTACCATAATATTGGAGCACTGCTTCCTGGACTATCCGACGGACAGGTCCATACTGGAGGCCAAGGGCACCCAGGGCTTTGCACACGCTGACGCCGTTGGAATATATAATTTTCTAAATTCCAATTACGGAATGACCAGGGGGCAGGCCGCTCCGGCGGCAAGCACGGCCAGCAAGGCTGCCAGCCAGGATACGGCAAAGACCGAAACGAAGACTGAGTCCCAGGCTGCAGCCGCAGCTCCGGCCGCTCAGCAGACCACGGCGATAGCTTCGCAGACGAAGTACGGCTTCCCCGTGGACGCGGCAGGAAACGTATATTATACGGACGCCTCCGGAAGTAAGGCGACCTTCTCATCGGCGGACTGGAGCTGGCTTTTAAGCCAGTGGTCCTATACCTCTGATGCGGAGGGAAATTTAAAGACGCTTTCGACAAAGGATCTGCAGACGCTTCTGGAGAAGCACAGAGCGGGTCAGATGTAAATAAAAGGGTTGTTACAGCTATCTGTGACAACCCTTTTTCTTTGATTATTTGATTAGAGTTCCGCGGGTGCTCCGGGGAAATCCTTTTCCTTCATGACACTTATGTACGCGGGGCGGATGATTTTGCCGGCGCCGATTATCTCCTCGAGCCGGTGGGCGCACCATCCTGAGATACGGGCCACGGCAAAGAGCGGGGTGTAGAGCTCTAAGGGGATATTCATCATACTGTAGACAAAGCCCGAGTAGAAGTCCACATTGGGGCTGACACCCTTGAATATATGCCGCTTTTCGGCGATGACCTTCGGGGCCAGCTCCTCTATATTTTCATACAGGGCCAGCTCCTTGTTCCTGCCCTTGGATTCTGCAAGTCCCAGAACGAATTTTTTAAAGATCCTCTCCCTGGGGTCAGAAATGGAATAGATCGCGTGGCCCATTCCATAGATAAGACCCTTGCGGTCAAAGACCTCCCCGTCCATCATCCTGGACAGATAGGCGTAGATCTCATCCTTGTCGTTCCAGTCCTTGATATTTTCCTTGATATTTGCCATCATCTCCATGACCTTGATATTGGCTCCGCCGTGCCGGGGTCCCTTGAGGGAGGACATGGCCGCAGCGATAGCGGCATAGGTATCGGTGCCCGAGGAGGTGACTACACGGGTAGTGAAGGTGGAGTTATTACCGCCGCCGTGCTCCATATGCAGCATCAGAGCCACATCCAGGACGCGGGCCTCCAGCTCGGTATATTCCCGGTCGGGCCGCAGCATCATAAGGAGGTTTTCCGCGGTGGAACGGGCCGGGTCCGGGCGGTGGATGTACATGCTGTCGTTCATTTCATAGTGCCTATAGGCATGGTAGGCGTATATGGCCAGTATCGGAAAGGTCGCTATGAGCATGATGCACTGGCGGAGCGTATTGTCTATATCCGTGGAAGCGGCGTTCTTGTCATATGAAGCCAGAGTCAGGATACTCCTGGTCATGGAATTCATAATGTCCCGGGTGGGCGCCTTCATTATCACGTCTCTGGTGAAATTCGTGGGAAGACTTCTGTTCTTCGCCAGAATTTTTACAAAGTCCTCCATCTCGTCCCTGTCGGGCAGCTCTCCCATCAGCAGGAGATAGGTGGTCTTCTCGAAGCCGAAGCCGTCGGGCGCAAAGCTTTTGACCAGGTCGCGGACATTATAGCCCCTGTACCAGATCTCGCCGTCGCAGGGAGTCCGGGCCCCGTCCTCGTTTTCCTTAAAGGAAATTATCTTGGATATATTCGTAAGTCCGGTGGGCACGCCCTTTCCGTTCAGGTCTCTCAAGCCCCGGTTTACACCGTATTCACTGAAGAGAGAGTCTGATATAGTATCGTTTTTGACGCACATTTCCTTTTTGGAGGCGGCGTATTCCAGTGTTTCTTTTCTAAATCCCATAAAACCTCACCTTTACATTTGAAGAACTTTTTCAAGAAATTATACATGAAAAACCTTCTTTTGTCTAAAAAAAGAGACATATATAAATATTATTTAATAAATCGCTTAAGATGTGGTATTATAAACATTACGAATCATTTTGTAAGCACGTTTATTTTTTGTAACAGTTCCTAAGGAGCTTTTGATGAGATCCATACAGACCAAGATAATTGCGGCTGCCGCAGCCTTTATCGCAGTGGCGGTACTGGCCGTCCTCGGAGTGGCGGTCTTTGATCTGCAGAAGATGCAGGAGCACGATTCCAGACAGATCCTCACGCACATGGGAAACGAAAATGTGCTCAGGATCAACCACACCCTGGGCGGGATAGAAAAGGGCGTGGACAGCGTTTTCTATTATATCTATTCCACTCTGCACGGAGAAGAGGATATATTTAAGAACGGGCCGGAATACGACGTCTTCATGGAGGATATGCGCGAGATGGTACAGTCGGTGGCCGAAAATACCGACGGGGTAATGATGGCCTATCTGCGCTTCGACCCCAAGTACAACTTAAGGGACCCCGGCTTTCTGCTTATGAAAAATAAGAGCTCTGGCGGCTTCGAGGAGATTCCCCTGACGGATATCACCCTCTACAGTCCGGAGGATGTAAACCACGTGGGCTGGTACTACCTTCCGATAAATGAGGGGAAGGCCATCTGGATGGAGCCCTACAGGAATGAAAACGTGGATGTGGACATGATAACCTACGTGCGTCCTGTCTTTTTGAAAGATCAGCCGATAGGCGTAATAGGTATGGACGTGGATATAAAAATGCTTCAGGAGGCAGCCGCCGAGGTAAAGGTCTACGATACGGGGTATGCCTTCATCTACGACAGGGACAATAACCTGGTCTACCATCCGGATTTCCCCGAAGGGGAAAAGCTGGATCATCTTCCTACCAGATATACCATCTTCCTGAAAAACATGGAAAGCGCCAGGGATACGGGTTCGATATTTAAATACGAATGGGATGGGAAAAGGAAGGAGATGTACGCCAGCCGCCTCACCAACGGCATGACCTTCGGAATAGGGGTGCCTGAAGAGGAGATAGCGGCTCCAATGCATTCCCTCATTGGAAAGACCCTGATAGTCGTATTTATCATACTTGCCCTTTCGGCGCTGGTGCTCTTCTTTATCGTAAGGACCATAGTAAAGCCGCTGAGGGATATAACCGCTGCCACTGTCGAGCTGGCAAACGGGAATCTCGACGTGGACCTAAGCTATGAAAGTGACGACGAGGTCGGAGTACTCGCCCAGAGCTTCAGGACGACGACCCAGTCCCTCAAGAGATATTTTGAGCATTTCCACGGACTGGCCTATACGGACGAGCTGACGAAGCTCAACAATAAGACGGCCTACGGAGAGCGTATAGAGATGCTGAATGGGGAAATGCACATGGGCAGGGCGCGCTTCGCGGTGGTGGTAGTGGATATCAACGACTTAAAGAAGATAAACGACAGCTTCGGACACGACAGGGGAGATATACTTATCCAGGGTGTGGCCGGAGTCCTGAAGGACGTCTTCGGGCAGGCCTCCTGCTACCGCATAGGAGGAGATGAATTTGCGATCATCATCACCACCCACGAGGTCGGAGATATACAGAAGCTCATAGATACCTTTGAAAAGAGGATGTTGGCCTTTGCCGATACCAACGAGGAGATCTTTGGAGTGAAGGTCAGCGCGGCCATAGGCTATTCTCCCTACATACGCTCCTCCGACAATGAGTATTCGCAGGTATTCAGAAGGGCGGATACGGCGATGTACGGCAACAAGCATGAGAAGAAGGGTACGAAGCACACCCATGTGGCTCGTATGTAAAATATAAACAGATGTCATATGTTTCGATAAGCTTTTGCGTCTTTCTGGCGCTCACTGTAATTGCATACTATCTTCCAATCTTAAGGAAGCTTCAATGGCTGGTCTTGCTGATAGCGAGCCTCATTTTTTATGCCTTTACCGGCATCCCCTTTATGGTCTTTATCCTTGCGGCGACGGTGGTGACGTATCTTGGCGCCCTGTCCCTGGACGGGCTCCTGCAAAGCCGCGACCTGGAAAAGTCGAAGCTCGACAAGACGGACAGGGAGGCGAAGAAGAGCCTTAACCGTAAGTATGAGGGCCTCGGCAGGGGAGTCCTGATCTTATGCCTTATAATAGTTTTCGGCATCCTCGTATTCATGAAGTATGCGAATTTTACGATAAATATGCTGAATGCTCTTTTCAGCTTCGCCCATGTGAACGCCGCCCTTTCGCCTATCTACATGGTGCTTCCTCTGGGTTTGTCCTTTTACACCTTCCAGGCGGGAGGATATTTAATAGACGTCTACCACGGCAAGGTCAGGGCTGAGCGCAACTTCTTAAAGACGCTCCTCTTTCTATGCTTCTTTCCGCAGATAGTCCAGGGTCCCATAAGCTCCTTCGAGCAGCTGCATCCCCAGCTTACGGGCAGCCATAAATTTGATTACATGAATATCAAGTACGGTCTGGAATTAATGCTATGGGGCTTTTTCAAGAAGTCGGTAATCGCCGACAGGGCGGCCCCGATCGTCAGCAATATCACGGCCGACTATCTCTCGTTTTCAGGGACGGCCTCCCTCTTTGCGGTGCTGGTCTATGCCCTCCAGCTCTACGCCGACTTTTCCGGAGGGATAGATATCATCCGGGGTGCGGCCAGAATGATGGACATAGATATGGCCGAAAATTTCAGGCGGCCCTATTTTTCCACGAGCATAAACGATTACTGGACGCGCTGGCATATCTCTCTGGGAAACTGGATGAAGAACTACATCTTTTACCCGCTGGCAGTCTCCAAGGGCTTTGACAGGATAAGGAAGGGGATAAAGAACAGTGCCATAGGAAATACGGCCTACGGAAAGCACCTCTCCAACGTCATGCCCGGCTGCGTGGCGACCATGATCGTCTTTTTGCTGATAGGACTGTGGCACGGGGCTGAGCTCAAGTACGTGGGCTTCGGCTTATATAACGGTATCATAATAATGATATCCATGCTCCTGACCCCGGTCTTTGAGGGTATGAATAAGGCGTTAAAGACCGCCTCCTGGAAGGTGCCCTTCAGGATCTTCCAGTCTTTGAGGACTTTTGTGCTGGTAGCCATCGGCTATGTCTTTGATATAGCCCCCTCGCTTTCGGGAGCCTTCAATATGATGGTGCGCTCTGTCGCGGACTTCAGGCTGTCGTACTTTGCACAAAACGAGCTGCCCTTCCTCTTCGGGGAGGTCTCGGCGGAGCAGATGCAGCTAAACTATATCATCCTGATAGCCGCGGCCCTCTTCCTCTTTGCGGTGAGCCTCGTGCAGGAGATAAGCGGCAGGGAGATCAGGGATATCTTAAACGAAAGACACGCGGCCCTTCAGTGGGCAGTGCTGTTTGCGGGAGCGATACTGCTGCTGACCTACGGCATTTACGGTCCGGGCTACGACGTACAGGGCTTTGTATATATGCAGTTTTAATGTAACTGTTCGGCGGGCAAGGCTTTTGAACAGATACTTGCGTTTAAAGGAATCATGAACTATAGAGCTAAAAGGTGTATTAAGACAATTTCATTGATACTGGCTATAATTCTTGCGGTGTATTTCCTGCAGGAATTTGTCGTCATGCCCTGGCAGCCCCGGGACGTGCAGATAAGCGGCTTTTATAAGGAGGACAGAGACTCCCTCGACGTGGTCTTTATAGGGGCCAGCGATATGTATACGGCCTTTTCTCCGGCCCTGGCCTACGATAAATTCGGCTTTACCAGCTACCCCTTTGCACCCCCGAGAAATTCTGACGGGATGTGGCAGCTGCAGGTGGATGAGATACTGCGCACCCAGAGCCCGAAGCTCATAGTGATCGAGGTCAACGGGGCGCTCTACACCGAGGCGGACGAGCTGGTCACCGAGGAGAATTTGAGGCTCTTCACGGACCACATGCCCGCAAGCCAGCATAAGAATGAGCTGATTGAGACCTACGTCAATAAGAGGGACAGGATAAATTATTATATCCCCTACCTCAAATATCATGGGAATATAACCTCTCTCAGGGACGCCCTGAATACGATGTACGAAAGGCTGAGCTTTGAGGGCAGGGGTGGGCTCTACATGAAGGGGGAGCGCACCCACTTTGAGACCCAGAGCTTTGAAAACGAGATATGGGCCACGGAGGACGACAACGAGGAGCTGGATATGGAGCCGGGTCACGAGACGGCCCTCCGCGGTTTTCTGGACTACTGCCAGGCCAAGGTGGACTGTCCGGTGCTCTTTATAAGGGCCCCTCATTACGTCACCGAAGGGGAGGAGGTCACGCTGGAGTTTTTCCACCGCGCCAACCGGGTAGGGAGCGTCGTGTCGAATTACGGCTTTGATTTTATCAATTTTGACAAGCTGCACAGTGAGATAGGCTTAAACTACGACGAGGATTTTCACAATTCCGAGCATCTGAATATCAACGGCCAGAAGAAGTTTACGGAGTACCTTGGAGGCCTGCTCGTGGAAAAATACGGTCTGGCGGACAGCGCACACAGCGACGGAGTCAGGGCGAAATGGGAGAGGGCCGTGGAATATTACAATGAATTTGTAAGGCAGGGAAAGGCCCTTGGAGAGAAGGATACGCAAAAGAGCGAGTATGAGTTTTACGAGGCGGAGAGCCAGGAGCTCTTAAACAGGCTGTCGGCGGGGCTTAAAGGATCGTGATCGACAGGGCAGTGGCCACAGGTTTACATAATACACAAAGGAAAGCAGAAATCTTATCAGGAATGGAAGGAAAAAAGGTAGTATTTTTTGATATAGACGGGACGATATGGGATTATACGAACTATATTCCCGAAAGCACGGTGCGGGCCATAAGGGCTCTAAGGGAGAAGGGCAACTACGCCTTTATCTGTTCGGGGAGGTGCAGGAGCTATATACAGGCCCCCAGCCTCTTTGAAATAGGCTTCGACGGAGTGGTCTCGGGCTGCGGCACCATGATAGAGCAGGGGGATAAGGTGGTGTTTTATAAGGAGCTCGATACGGCCCTTGTGAAGCGTACCATAGACACGGTCCGCTCCTTCGGGATGAAGCCCCTGCTGGAGGGCAAGGACCATCTGTATATGGACTATGAGGAATTTAAGGACGATCCCTACGGGAAGAAGCTCATCGGGGAGATGGGCAAAAGGATAAAGGGCATACGGGAGAGCGAGGGAGAGTGGAGATGCTCCAAGCTCTCCTGCGAGACTACCGCCAGCAATATCGACGAGTGCTATGAGGTCCTGAAGGAGGACTATGATTTCATAATCCATACCTCGAGCGTCGTAGAGATGGTCCCGAAGGGCTTCAGCAAGGCCACGGGCATGAAAAGGATCACGGAGCTTTTGGGCTGCGCTCTGGAGGACACCTTCGCCTTTGGCGACGGGGAGAACGACATAGAGATGATAGAGACCGCGGGAGTCGGCATAGCCATGGGAAACGGAAACGACCACGTCAGAGAGGTGGCTGACTATGTCACCGCGGCTTTGGAGGACGATGGGATCTACAAGGCGTGCGAGCATTTCGGGTTGATTTGAAGTAATATACAGCACAGACACAAAATTCAGGAAGGTAAGAAGATGAAAAAACCCTTAAATTACCAGTGCAGTGAATATGACTGCGGGCCTACGGCCATATTGAATGCAATAAGCTGTCTCTTTGAGGCGGAGGACTTTCCGCCCCTCTTTATCAAGGTCATAAACAGCTATTGCATGGATAACTGCAACTGCAACGGTATGCCCTGTGTCTACGGTACCTCCCGGGATGCTTTAAGGTTCGTAGCGGCCTGGATAAATAACTACGCGTTCAATACGGGCTTTAAGCTCCACTGCGTCTGCACTGAGGGAGCCGCGGTCAATTTGGGCGTGGATTCGGAGCTCAGCCAGTGCCTCAGGTCAGGGGGTACAGCCGTCGTAAACTGTATGCTGGAGGACATATTTCACTATATAACCCTGACCGGACTTAAAGAGGAC
Organism: Lachnospiraceae bacterium; assembly: GCA_017453965.1. Taxonomy (GTDB): domain Bacteria; phylum Bacillota; class Clostridia; order Lachnospirales; family Lachnospiraceae; genus NK4A144. The sequence continues at coordinate 9,326 of JAFTEI010000219.1, read as the reverse complement.
AGGGTCGGAGTCTTTGACCCCTACTACGACGAGCGGGACAATATGGGAAAGGGTGTGGAGTGCATCGCGGACCACCCCATGGAATATAACCGCCTGGTGGAAAAGACGGTTTTGGACAGTATCGACGGCAGGGACTATTCGATGCATGTTTTAAAGGACAGGATAGCCCTGTGCTTTTACAGGACAGATAAGAAGCTTTAGAGCCGGGATAAGATGGACAGGGTCACAAGACTTTACGACAGGATAAAAAATACATATTGGGGTTATGTTCTGGCATATACCCTCTGTTTTGCGCTGCTCTCACTAATCGTTTTCCGGTATTTTCTGTTGTATGAAAAGACTACGATAATAGTAGGGGACGGTATCTCGCAAAATTACAATACGCTGCTCTATTACAGCAAGCTCCTGCGGCAGGTCATAGCCACACTGATAAACGAGCACAGACTGGAATTTCCGATGTGGGATATTTCGGCCGGGCTTGGCGAGGATATCCTTGGCGTAATGCACTATTACGGCGTCGGGGAGCCCATAATGCTGCTCGCCGCCCTGGTGCCCCCTTCTCGTACGGATTTCCTCTATTGCTTTATCTACCTCGCGAGGCTCTACCTCGGCGGGCTGGCCTTTTCCTGGTTCTCATTGTGGCACGGGAACCGGAAGTTCGCTACGCTCTTAGGCTCCTTCGTCTATGTTTTCAGCGGGTATTCGCTGACTCTGGCTATGAAACACCTTATGTTCGGGGTTCCGATAGTTTTCTTCCCGCTCATCCTCTTGGGGGTGGATAAGGTGATAAGGGACAGAAAGTGTGCCCTGTTTATCTTTGCCTCGGCCTTTGCGGCCATGAGCAATATCTACTTTTTTTATGCGCAGATGGTCTTCGCCGTACTTTACTGCGTCTTCAGGTTGATCTGCCTAAGGAAGGAGTTTGACCTTAAGCGGTATCTTACGACCCTTTTAAGCTTTGCCCTAAGCTCGGTCTGCCTGCTGCTGATCTCAGCGGTGGTGCTGTTTCCCGAGGCCTCCCTCCTGCTCTCCGAGAGCCGGGTGGGGCGGGGCTATCCCTATACCCTGACCTACGGCTTAAAGTATTATTTTGAATATATCGCGGGTTTTACGAATCTGCAGCAGGCCGAGGGGCTGATGACTGCGGGCTACTCCGTGATAGCCCTTGTGGCGGTGCTCATACTGTTTTTGAAAAAGAACAGGGAATTGAGGCTCAAGGCCGCTGTGATAAGCTTCCTTATTTTCTCCTTCGTGCCCTGGTTTGCCTATATGATGAACGGCTTCAGCTACGTCACCAACAGGTGGGTCTGGGCCTTTGCCTGTCTCATGGGCTACGTGGTGGCGAAGGTCTATCCGGAGCTCTACGAGCTGGACAGGCAGCAAAAGCTCCGGCTCGTTTTGGCGGCGGTCATAATAAGCGCAGTCTCGCTGCTGCTGCCCTCCCTACGGAATATGCATACCTTTGCTTCCATAATAGTCCTCTTTACGGCCTGTCTCCTACTGATGGCCTTTGATATTAAGAATAAGGAGAGCATAAAGACGAGGCTTGCGGTTTTTGCGGTCTTTATAATGGGGCTCCTCTTCATGACCTACAGGCTGTGGTCGCCCCAGTTTGCCGGAGACGGAAAATATGTCATAAGCAAATATAACGACATAAATACCGCCGACGAAATTCTTGAAAAGAGGAATTCCGACAAGACCATAGAGCTGACCGGCGATAATGAATTTTTCCGCACGGGGGAGATAGGAGTCACCACCGGGGGCGGAAATTCCGCGATGCATAGGAGCGTCAATCTGTGCAGGCGGTATTTTTCGATGATGCTGCCGAATATCTCCGAGTTTATCCGGGGGCTGGGCTTCAATACCCAGATGGATTTCAAGCTCGAGGGGACGGACAGAAGGAGCATAATGGACGGGCTCCTGAGCGTAAGGTATTACAACGTAAAGCAGGGAGAGGAGGCCTCCCTCCCCTATGGCTACGATGTGAAGGTGGCGGAGGCCGATACCTACGACGGGCATTCCGCGGCCTGGAAAAATGAGCACTACCTCCCTCTGGGCTATACCTACGAGGCCGCTGTGAGCCGGGAGGAGTTTTATTCCCTGGACCTGGCGGGGCGGCAGGAGGCCATGCTCTACGGAGCGGTGCTCTCTCCGGAGGATATTGAGGGCGTCAAGCTTCCGGTGACCGACCTTGGAGAGAAGCTTGGCCGCAGGAGCGTCTTAAAGAGCATTACCCAGGTGAGCGGCGGCGAGACCGTGATCACCGATAAGGGAATAGATGTCCGGGGCAGGGACGCGGTCTTAAAGCTGGAGCTTCAGGCGGTGCCCGACAGTGAGTACTATGTGGTCCTGACCGGGGCGGGCTTTGAGGGCAGGAAGATGGCTGATGCCTATACCCCCGGCGAATGGGGGAGCTTAAGCCGGTATGAGAGGGCCGGGATAAGGGCGGCGGAATTTTTAAAGAGACCCGACGACGAGGCGGGCCTGCTCTTCGGGACGGAAAACGGGAATTTTACCGAAAGGATCGAGTATTTTACCCCGATGCACGACTGCTATACGGGCCACGACAGCTTTATCACGAGTATGGGCTACAGTGAGGAGGGTCTTAAGGAAATTTACTGTAAGTTGACAAAACCGGGATTTTATAACTTTGAAGGTCTTGACGTTGTCTGACAGCCGGCAGAAAATATAACGACAGGTCTTGAGGGCTTGAGAAGGGAGCCCCTGACAGAAATAAGCCTCGATATTAACGCCATAAATGGTAAGCTTAAGCTTACGCAGGACAAGCTTCTGGTGCTTTCGATACCCTATTCCACAGGCTGGAAGGCCTATGTGGACGGGCAGGAGACGAAGACCGCCTGTGCGAACATCATGTTCCTTTCGCTTCCGGTCTCAGCCGGGGAGCACGATATCAGCTTAAAATACGAAACTCCATACCTGCGCGCCGGGGCGTGCCTTACGGCAGCGGGTTTTGTGATGACGATACTGTTGATAATGTTTCAGAGTCTTTTAAAAAGAAGAGACATCAAGGAGGAGTAAAATTATGAAAAAATTGCTAAAGAAGACCCTTTCCCTTGTGCTGGTCCTGGCGCTTACGGCGTCACTGGCCGCTTGCGGCTCTGCGTCAGGAGGAGCAGCTGCGGCGCCGGCAGGGGGAGCGGAGCAGGCCGCGGCCTCAGGCGGAACCGGAGCCGGTTCTGCGACAGGTGAGAAGATCGTCAACATAGGGGTCACGGATACCCTTGGCACCTTAAATCCCCTGAACATGGACTATGCCTTTATAAACCTCTACGCGACGAGCCTCATGTTCCTTCCGCTGGCGGGCTTTACCGAGGATATGGGCTATGAGGGCTTTATAGCGGAGAGCATAAGCACTGAGGACAACAAGGTCTTTGACGTGAAGCTCCGGGACGACGCGGTCTGGTCCGACGGAGAGCCCGTAGTGGCAGACGACGTTATCTTTACCTTTTTGAGGATGACCTGTCCCGAGGTGGCGAATTTTAACTACGATTTCAGCATGTTTGAGGGCTTTGGCGACGATGGCTCCTCTCCTTCGGGAGCTGAGAGCATAGACGGCATAGTCAAGGTGGACGATAAAAATCTGCAGTTTAAGCTCAAGGGCCACATGAACCTGAATACCTTTATCAACAACGTAGCCACCTGGATCTGCATACTTCCGAGCCACGTGTTAAAGGACATTCCGGCGGGCGAGCTCCTCTCGAACGACTGGTTCAACCACCCGGACGTAGTGGACGGTCCCTTTAAGCTGGACGATTACGACCCGGCACACTATATTTCATACAGCGCCAACGACAAATATTTCAAGGACCGCCCCAAGATCGACAAGCTCAATTTCAGGGTGGTACAGGGAAGCGAGCTGCTTGCGGGCTTAAAGAGCGGGGAGATAGATTTCCTGCAGCCCTCCATTAGCGCCGTTCCGGTCGAGGATCACGCCGAGATAGAGAGCATGGAGGGAGTTACCGCCTCCTACGCGCCTCCGGTCACAAATGAGATGACCTATATCAATACCAGGAAGATCACGGATAAGAGGGTGAGACAGGCCATAGCTTACGCCATCGACAGGGAAACCCTTTTGAATTCCCTGCTTGGAGGAAACGGAGAGATAGCCGACGGAGTCATCCCCTCGGCCTCGCCCTTCTACGATGAGAACGGGACTAAGATAAGCTACGATCCCGAAAAGGCAAAGCAGCTCCTGAGCGAAGCCGGCTGGGACGGCTCACAGACCATTTCCTACTATGTGGGTTCCAACGACGAGGTCGTAGTCAGGGCAGCCCAGGTGGTAGAGCAGAATCTGGAGGCTGTAGGCATTAACGTGGAGATACGTACCGTCGATTTTGCCACTCTCATGGAAGTCGGAGGAAGCGACGAGGTGGATATGTTCTCTGTTCAGTATACGATTACGCCCAACGACTACTACGCTGACCTGCTGACCCTTGCGGATACCGAGGGGGAGAGCTGGACGGGCGGCTTCTTCTCGGAGAAGCTGGACAAGGCCCTGCAGGCGACTCAGGAGACTACGGATGAGGCAGAGCTCACAAAGCTTTTCAGAGAGGTCAATGAGGTCATCGTCGATGAGGTGCCTCTCTTCTCCCTGTATTTCTTAAGCAATATCGGGGCTGTGAACGACAGGCTCGTAAACGCGAAGCCTATCCTCTACGGGGCCTTCAACAACATACACGAATGGGATGTTAAAGTTTGAAAGTCATGTCGATACATGACTTTCAACTTCGCATTGGTGCCGCTAAAGCGTCTCCAATGCAATTAGCGCATCAGAAAAATCCTTCGGATTTTTTCTTCGCGAGCCGCAAAAAGCGGCAGAAAGGAAATAATAAATGGAGCCGCTGCTTAAGGTAAGCCGATTACGGGTTGAATTCAAAAGCGACTTCGGAAAGAGGACGGTCACCGACGACACAGCCTTCTACGTGAATGAGGGGGAGACCCTGGGGCTCGTGGGTGAGTCCGGCTGCGGAAAGAGCGTGACCGTCCACTCAATATTGGGGCTTCTTCCCTCCAACGGCAGGATAGTGGAGGGGGAGGCTCTGTTTGACGGCAAAGATTTATGTAAACTAAGTGAGAAGGAGCTGGACAAGGTCAGGGGGAAGGACATCGGAATGGTCTTTCAGGATGCGCTGACCGCCTTAGATCCGGTGTTTACCGTCGAGTCCCAGATCGCAGAGCAGCTTAGGGTCCATCTGGGTCTGGGCCGGGCCGGGGCCAGAGAGAGGACGCTTAAGCTCCTGGAGGAGGTGGGAATCCCTGACCCGCTTAGTGCGATGAAAAAATATCCCCATGAGCTTTCTGGAGGCCAGCGCCAGAGGGTGATGATAGCCATGGCTCTAAGCTGCGGCCCCAGGCTGCTGATCGCGGACGAGCCTACGACGGCTCTCGACGTGACCATCCAGGCCCAGATAATGGAGCTCATTGGGGAGATAATGAAAAAGAGCCGGATGTCCATGATCCTCATCACCCACGACATAGGGCTCATCGCCCAGATGGCGGACAGGGTGGCGGTCATGTACGCCGGACAGATAATAGAGGAGGCCGGGGTCCATGAGCTCTTTAAAAACCCCCTGCATCCCTACACGAGGGCCCTTCTGCAGAGCGCCCCGTCGATAGAGGACGGCGACGACAGAGTGCTCAAGGCCATAAGGGGAGCTGTCCCCGAGGACTATACGGATATAACGGGCTGCCGCTTTGCGGAGAGGTGCGAGTGCGCGGGCAGCGGCTGTGAGCTCAGACAGGAGTTTAAACAGAGGGAAGAGGGGCACTTTGTCAGGTGCCATCTGGCTTGAAGATATTTTGGAGGCTGATATTTGAGCGACAGAGAGCCGCTGTTGTCGGTGAGGAATTTAAAAAAATATTATCCGGTGAAGAACAGTGCCTTTCTTGCGGCCAACCGGAAGCTGGTCCACGCGGTGGACGGGGTGTCCTTCGACATATATGAGGGGGAGACCTTAGGCCTCGTCGGGGAGTCCGGCTGCGGCAAATCCACTGTGGGGCGCCAGCTCGTCGGCATGGAGCAAAGCGACGGGGGCGAGCTCTTCTTTTGCGGGAAGATGCTGGATAAGGCGGAGTTTAAGAGGCAGCGCGCCCAGCTGCAGATGATATTCCAGGACCCCACCGCTTCCCTCAATCCCCGGAGGCGGATCTACGATATCTTATCTGACATAATGGTGGGAAACGGGGTCTGCACGAGAGCGGAGGCAAAGGAGCGCGTGAACGGCCTCCTCAAGGAGGTGGGGCTTCCGGAAAATTCAGCCGAGCGCTACCCCCATGAATTTTCAGGAGGACAGAGGCAGAGGATAGCGATTGCCAGGGCCCTCTCACTTTCTCCAAAGCTTATAATCTGCGACGAGCCGGTTTCGGCTCTCGATATGTCGATCCAGGCCCAGATATTAAATCTTTTAAAGGAGCTGCAGTCGAGGCTAGGCGTGTCCTACCTCTTTATAGCCCACGGCCTTGGAAGCGTGCGCTACATAAGCCACAGGATAGCGGTCATGTATCTGGGTAAGATAGTGGAGCTGGCCTCTTCGGCGGAGCTCTTTAAGAATCCCCGCCATCCCTATTCCCAGGCTCTGATCTCCGCTGTCCCGGTCGCGGACCCGGAAAAAAGAGGGGTAAAGAGGATGATCACCGTCGGGGAGGTGCCCTCGAGTATAGACCTGCCCGAGGGCTGTGCCTACGCGGCGAGGTGCCCCTATGCGACGGAGCGCTGCCGGAGGGAGAGGCCGGAGCTTGTTGATATTAATGGCGGTGAAGGAAGCAGAAACAAGCACTTATGCGCCTGCTTCAATATGGAGGTTGCCCGCGAGGGGGTGGCAACTCATGAGGGCGTGATTGTTCATGAGGGGGCGTCTGCTCGCGAGGGGGCGGCGGAAGAGCCGGCAGTAAAGGAGGGGGCCTGATGGCGAGATATATTGTTAAAAGGCTGCTCATAGCCCTCATAGTGCTCTTCGGGATAACGGTCATAGACTTCGGGATTATGACCCTTGCGGGCAACCCCATCGAGATATTGAGCGGAGGCCCCAGGATCTCGGAGGAGCTGCTGGCTATAAGGGCGCAAAACCTTGGGCTAAACCAACCCATACCCATCCAGTACTTAAATTGGCTCAAGGCCACATTAAAGGGGGATTTCGGCTATTCCTACAAGAACTATCAGCCGGTGTCGGAGATGATAGGCAGCCATCTCGGGCCGACTCTGGTGCTTATGGGAAGTGCCCTTGTGCTCTCCCTTATAATAGCCTCCGTGGCGGGTATCTACAGCGCTGTGCACCAGAATTCGGGAGGGGACTATGCCATAGTGTCCTTCGCATTCCTGGGCCAGTCCATACCCGGCTTCCTCCTGGCGATGATACTGATCTACATCTTTACCGTGAAGCTGGGATTGCTGCCCTCGAGCGGAGCGTGGACCCTCGGAGCTGAGGGCAGGGGTATAGAGCTTAAGTACCTCATAATGCCGATGATAGTCCTGGCCTTTGAGATGAGCGGCAGGAATATTAGGTATATCCGCTCCTCGGTGCTGGAGATACTGAATAAGGACTATTTGAGGACGGCCAGGGCCAAGGGTATAGGAAGGTTTATGGTCATATACAAGCACGCCCTAAGGAACGCCCTCATACCCATCGTAACCGTGATCGGAATGGAGCTGCCGGGACTCTTCGGAGGAGCGGTCATAGTCGAGGAGGTATTTTCCTGGCCCGGTCTGGGACTTATGACCATGAACGCGATCCTCGCCCGCGACTACCCGGTAATAATGGCGATGTGCCTGCTCTCAGCCGTAGTTGTGCTTTTGGGAAATCTTATCGTGGATATAGTCTACGCCTTTGTAGATCCGACCGTGAGGTTTGATTAGGAATAAGATGCATGAAAGTTATTTAGGGTCTGTGATCAGACGTTTTAAATATCATAAGGCCGGGGTGGTGAGCCTCGTCATCCTCTCGCTCATCGTGCTGGCGGCCCTCCTTGCGCCCGTGCTCGCGCCCTACGACCCGAACGCGATAAACCCGGAGTTTTCGGCGGCGCCCTCGGTGAAGCATATCCTTGGGACCGACCAGATAGGGCGCGACCTCTTCAGCCGCCTGCTCTACGGGACCCGCGTTTCTCTTTTAGTGGGGTTCCTCTCGACGCTTATCGCCACCTTTATAGGAGTGCTCTTAGGGCTTATCGCCGGCTATTTCGGCGGGGCCGCGGATATGATAATAATGCGCTGCACCGATATGGTCATGTCCTTTCCTTATATTCTGCTTATCCTGGTGGCAGGGGCCATCTTCGAGCCGGGTATGTGGAATATAATCCTGATCTTAGGCTTTATAGACTGGCCGGGAATTGCGAGGCTCGTCCGGGGCAACGTACTTTCTATTAAGGAGAAGGATTTTGTCCACGCCAGCAGGATAGGGGGGATGAGCAGGACCTATATCCTCTTTTCTGACATTCTCCCGAATACCATAGCTCCGATTCTGGTCTTTGCGACCTCAGTAATGGCGATATCCATTCTCGACGAAGCGGCCTTAAGCTTCCTCGGAATGGGGGTGCAGCCCCCGGCGGCGAGCCTAGGAAATATGCTGAACGGAGCCCAGTCCATAACGGTGCTGACGAAGCTCCCCTGGCTTTGGATAAGCCCGGGAGCGGTGATAGTGCTGCTCGTGGTCTGCGTGAACTTTATCGGAGACGCCCTGCGGGATGCCATTGATCCCAGTACTACAAAAAGCTGAGCCTTTTATATTTTGCACTAATGCGACTCTCCCTTAGCTCTCGATCGTTCTCGATTGATTTACATAACTCTTTACCGATACTCCGATTCGTGATATACTACCCGGATGAGTTACATATAGGTAGTATAAAGGAGTTTAGTGTGTCTGAGAGGGATAGAAAGCACAGGAAGATAGTCAGGCAGCGGACCATACTGGCCGTGACTGCGGTGCTGATAATCGGGTCGCTGCTGATAGCGGGAATAATCTTTATTCCTAAGGCAGTGGACCATATAAAGGCCGGGATAGAGGCCAGAAAAGCCGCGGCGGAGGCCGAGGCTGCGGCTAAAGAGGCGGCTGAGGCCGGGGAGGAAGCCCCTCCGGAAGCAGAGGCCGAGGAGCCCCGGGAGGAGATCGACGAGGACGACCTGCAAAGCCGCGTGGAGGAGGTTATAAATACCGAAGCCCCGCCGGAGGTCGATACCGATATCAGAGATAAGATAAGCGTAATGACCAACGCGCAGAGGGTGGCCCAGCTCTTTGTGGTTACGCCGGAGTCACTGACGGGGGTGGATACGGCCACGGCAGCGGGAGACGCCACACGGGCTGCCGTGAGCG
>JAFTEI010000218.1 GCA_017453965.1 Lachnospiraceae bacterium | reverse complement strand
CTGGCATACAGAAGACTTCAGACAAAATGATGCAAAATATCTGCAAAGTATAACTTTCCGAACGCGAAATCGGAATTGCGTTCGGAAATCTGTCTTCGCCAGACACGCCGACCGGCTTGCCGGTCGCCTGGTCGAGTACGGTTATTGAATTTTTGATAAAATTCAATAACCTATAATAGATTCCGTATTTTAACCACTCTTTTAGGAGTGGTTTTTTCTTGCTATGAAAACATTTTAAACTTATTTGAAAATTTTTTGAGAAAAGGTGAGTAAAATCGAAAAAATCTGCATTATATATAGTGAACGGGATGATTAGGAACCGAAGGAGGCGGCGGATACGGGAAGTATCGGAGATAAGAGGGCCGGTATACTGCAACAAAGTCTATTATGACCTTGAAATGCGGAATGGGAGTGTATGGCATGGATTCAATATATAGCGTAATGATCCTTTCATGTGTTGTGGTTATGATAGGAATGTCCTTTCATGTAGGCGGTAACGCGATATTGCCTGCTCCATCCAGAAGATGGTTTATCCTGGCCTTTATTGGGATCGCCCTTGCGGCACTGGCAGAGTTGGCTGGAGTGAGGTTAGATGAATATCGTATATTTCCCGGCGTGCATCGTTTTGTGAAGCTAATGGAGTTTTGCATAGCACCCATGGTTGCCATCCCCGTATTCTTTGCCTGCGGAATCAGGAAGCCTGCCATTTCCCTGGGCATTGTGATGTTAGTTCATGCATGCATGGAGATTCTCTTGTATTCATCCGGAAAGATATTTTGGATCAGTGCGAATGGGGATTATCACAGAGGTGAGTGGTATTTCCTGTATATATGCTTTTATGTGATATCCATTGGATATGTTCTGGCGCTGTTCGTTTCACTATCGCGGCGGTTCAGAAACAGGGACAGGGTCACACTTCTGTGCTCGCTTGTTGCCTTGGCTTTGGGAGTTGCACCGTCCGTTATTTTTAGCGGGGTAAAGACAGCCTATCTTGGTATCATGCTGCTCGTGATGATCCTTTACGTCTATTATGAGGGGCTGACCGAGCAGGATCTTGCGAATGAACTCTCCAGGCAAAATGAAAATGTGCGCTCTATGCAGGAAAAGATACTCATAGGGATTGCGGATCTTATAGAAAGCCGTGACAGAAGCACGGGAACTCATGTGAAAAACACTTCGGAATATGTAAGGCTCCTTGCCGGTGCGGCTCTGAATGAAGGACTGTATCCTGAAACGATCAATGAGAGTTTTGTACAAATGGTCATACGGGTGGCTCCTCTTTTTGTGAGAAGGATAAGGGAGGCTCGTTGAAAGATAGTCAGCATAGTCATATTTTTCTCTGAATAGATTGTAAAAAAATGGCGGGGAACTTCCCCGCCCACGATGGACCTGGGTCTTACGACCAGCCCAAATAAAACGATATCTTATTGCAATCAGTATATGCAAAAAGCGCCCAAATTGCAAGGATAATTTATGAATCCGGAAACGATAGTTAAGAAATATTATCATTTATATACTGGAAATCAGATTTTTTAAAAGCTATACTAAAGGCTGCAGCGCACGGGGTGAACGCTTCCGTATGCTGCAGCAATTTAGTAAAGGAAGGTATAGAGATATGTTTTGCTGGGATTGGAAAAAGATAGCGATATTTGCCGGAGGGACGCTTTTTGGAACGGCGGGCTTGAAGATACTGGGCTCAAAGGACGCCCGTAAGCTTTATACCCACTGCACCGCAGCTATTCTTCGCGGGAAAGACTGCGTTATGAAGACCTACGATAAGGTCTCGGAGTGCGCCAACGATATTTATGAGGAGGCCAAACAGATCAACGCCGAGCGCGAGGCTGAGGAGGATGCCTGTGAGATAGAGGACGCTGCTGCGAACGCCGGAGAGACGGCTTCCGCAAACGCATGAGGCGGCCATGAGGTGCAGGATATTACATGAAAATAAAGGCAGGATGAGGGTTCACCTGCATCTGAAAAGGATGTCCTTAAGAGAGGCGGATGTGGTATCGGCCGTGCTCTTAAGGAATTCTTTTATTGCTGAGGCCAAGGTCTACGACCGCACCTGCGACTGCATAATTAAATATTCCGGGGATAGGGAAAGGGTGATAGAGGCTCTGTCAAGGCTGGCCCTGACAGGGGAAGTTATGGACAGCGTGCCTGAGGATCCGGCCTCCGAGCTCAACCGCGAATACCAGGAGAAGCTGGTCATGAAGGTGCTGCTGCACCTGGCCCGGAAGCTTTTTCTCCCGGACCCGCTGCACTGCGCCTATGCGTCGGTGCGGGCGCTTAAGTATATATGGAGCGGCCTTAAGTGTCTTAGGAGGAGGCAGCTTCATGTGGAGGTGCTCGACGCCTTAAGCATAGGGGTGTCCATAGCCCGGTGTGATTTTTCTACCGCGAGCTCAGTAATGTTCCTGCTGGGGATAGGAGAGCTCCTTGAGGAGTGGACCCACAAAAAATCAGTGGACGACCTGGCGAAGAGCATGGCTCTCAACGTGGACAGGGTATGGCTTGAGGCTCCCGAGGGTGAGGTGCTGGTCCCCATAGATCAGATAAAGGAGGGCGACCTCATACACGTGCGTGCCGGAGGACTGATACCCTTAGACGGCATTGTAGAGCGGGGCGGAGCCAGCGTCAACCAGGCCTCCCTCACGGGAGAGGGAGTTCCGGTATCCAAGGGCGAGGGCAGCATGGTCTATGCGGGAACAGTAGTGGAGGAGGGAGACTTCTTCTTTAAGCCCACGGCTCTTTCAGGCCAGGGACGCTACGACAGGGTCGTAAAAATGATCGAGGAATCCGAGCAGTTAAAAT
>JAFTEI010000217.1 GCA_017453965.1 Lachnospiraceae bacterium | reverse complement strand
GTATTTCCAAGGGGATAGACTACTCCGACATAGTCATATATCTCCTTTAAATTCTCATCGGAGAGTATCCTTCCTGTGATCATTAGCTTGGCTTTTCCGCCCTTTAAAAGAACAACAGAGCCGATTGGTAACAGATTTTCGTACATTTTTATGCCGCCTTTCTTATTGCTTGATTTTGGTAACTGTTCAGAACCCACTGGCTTCTGAATAGTTACGATATGTTTACTATATATTCTGATTATCGGACGCTCAGCGATCCTGCTTGCAGAAATCCTTATTTCTTTTTCCTTATTTTGGACCAAAGCTTATCGGTCCAATGGCTGAAATCCACATCCAGCGAAGCAGTGCCGCCCATTCCTACGAGGGCGCCGAAGCAGCAGCCTACTCTGGAAGTGCTGACATATCCTCCGGCAGTGACGCCCGCTCCCCCAAGCTGACCGGAGAGGGTAATTCCGATCTTTACTCCGAAGAGGTTTATTCCTCCGGATACTGAACCTGTGGCTACCGCAGCCTGTGCGGAGACCATGACCGCTCCGCCGGTCAGAGCTACATTCTGCCCGTTAATGTTCATATTAAAGCGTCCCACCTTTGCCACAGCACTGGCATTTGCAGTCAGGACATCTCCCTGGGCATCAAGATATGCTCCCAAAGGCGCGTATTTAAAGTTCTTGACAGCCGATGCGGAGACGCTGCCCTTTACAACGGATGCGGATACATCGCCGCTAAGACCTGCCTCACCCTTGACGATATCCTTCGTATCAAGGGCCAGAGAAGCGCCAAGTTTTCCGGAGGCCTTGACCGCGCCTACCGCTGCCTTTCCTGCCGCCGACAGGCTCCCGTGGGTACTTCCGGCATAGAGTCCGGCCTCTGCTATATTCGCCGAGGCTGAAGCCCCAATTCCCACATCAAAAATATTTAAGGATGCATTGTCCAGCTCGGAAGCATTTTCCTTTTGCTCCTTCCATTTTTCTTCGAGCTCCTGATCCTTTTCTTCCATTTTCTTATATACATGGTGAGCTTCGTCGTTATAGCCGGTAAAATCCTCGTCATGCAAATACTTTAAGCCTGTACTGGCGCTGGTCGTAACGCCATAATCCCTTACTCCCAGGGCAAAATAGGCGCCCTTTTTCTTATCCATGCCCCCGCCGGTCTGCTTGCGCATGCTTGCCTTAAGGTCATGCTCCACATTGTTATTTTTCAGCGTTTTCAGGGTCTTTATCGCCTCCAGATATTCGGCGAGCTTATCCCTGTGGGCTGTCCGGCATTTTTGTATATTCTGCTCTATCTCATCTGCTGTGAGCTTTTCGGTATCTGACTTCCTCAATACCATGTAGAAAGGGCTGGATATCACATCCATCTTCGCCCGGTAGAAGTCCCTAATCCGGGTATATTCCTCAACCGATTCCCGGAGCTTTTCAATTTCCGGAAGCTTGTTATCCCTAAGGGCCTTAAGCTCCTCATCCGTAGGATTGCTCAGGGCATCCTTAAGCCCGGCGAAGGTATTAAGCTGTTCATATGCGTCATTAAAATGCGCTATGAACTGTGTATCGTTATCATAATTTAAAAAATCCGTGGTGCAGTCATGCATCTTTCGGACATTGGCCATACTTGCGGTGAGCGTTGCCGGCTGCGCCGCCGGAGCCGCAGGCTGCTGAGGCGCTGTGCCCTGAGGGGCTCTCCAGTCCTGCCTGCCCTCCTCCCGGTCTTTTCTCCAGGTCTTTGCCGCGTCGTTGTCATAGAGCTTTTTCTTGGACTCAAAGGCCTTCTTTCTGCGCCTTTTGGACTTGCCGCTCAAATGCTTGCCGGTATTAAACTCATTCACCACCGTTTGTGAGGCAGCCGAGACCATGTTCTGGGCCCGTTCCATATTAATCTCTTCGGGCCTTGCATTTTTAAGGTCATTGACCTGCTCCATCTGCTGAACGCCCTGCAGCCACTGATCCGATGTCAGCTGATCCTGCTCCCATAGCTTGGGCTGCGGTTGTTGTTGCTGCTGCTGGGCTATGGCGGGCTGCTGTATTGGGGGCTGCTGCATGTTAGCTGTCTGGTTGATCGTAGCAGGCTGCTGTATATTGACATTTTGATTGGCTGTGGTCGTGACTGGCGCTGCCGGACTATTCTGTTGCTGCGATGGCTGCTGTTGCTGCTGCGAGCCCGCATTGCCCTGATTAGTGCACATATCTTTTCCTCCGAAATCAGTCTTCCCTGTGGTCAAACACGCGCTGGGTCTTCTTTTCGGAACGGGGCAGCGTATTCAGGGAAACCACGGCAACCTTGGGGGTTACGTTCATCCTCGATTTAAAGAGTCTCTTTATCTCTTCTCCGGCCCTGGCGAAGTCTACGCGGCCCTCGGCCTCGGCGGTGATCATTATGATGTCTCTGTTAATGCTCTCGTCATGGGCTATGTCAATCTTGTATTCGCTGGAAATTCCGTCCACCATTCCCAGAAGCTGCTCAACCTGGCTCGGGAACATATTTACGCCGTGAACCTTGAACATATCGTCGCTTCTTCCGCTGATAGTGTCCAGGCGCGGATATTTCCTGCCGCAGGAGCATTCCCCGGGAATAAGCCTGGACAGGTCGTGGGTGCGGAAGCGTATCAGGGGCGCGCCCTCTTTTACAAGGGTGGTAATGACTATCTCCCCCGGTTCTCCGTCGGGCAGCACCTCGCCGGTCACGGGGTCGATTATCTCGGTGTATAAATAATCATCAAAGATATGCATTCCGGTCTCGCCGGGGCAGTTCACGCCTATGCCGGGACCGTAGATCTCCGTAAGTCCATAGATGTCATAGAGCTCTATGCCCAGCTCCTGTGCGATATATTTCCTCTTAGCCTCGCTCCAGCGCTCCGAGCCGATGACGCCCTTTTTAAGCTTGATCTTGTCCTTGATGCCCCTTTTATTTATCTCCTCAGCCAGCAGCAGGGCGTAAGAGGAGGTGGCGCAGAGCACCGTGGATTCCAAGTCTATCATCATCTGTATCTGCTTATCGGTATTTCCGGGACCCATAGGGATAGCCATGGCCCCCAGCTTCTCGCATCCGGCCTGGAAGCCTATTCCCGCCGTCCACAAGCCGTAGCCGGGAGTGATGTGAATCCTATCCTTCTTTGTGATTCCGGCGATCTCGTAGCACCTTTTGAACATTTCCGCCCAGTCGTCCACGTCCTTTGCGGTATAGGGGATGATGACGGGCTTGCCAGTAGTTCCGGAAGAGGAGTGGATACGCACGACCTCCGAGTCGGGAACAGCCTGTATTCCTAAGGGATAGGCGTTTCTTAAGTCCGCCTTGTCGGTAAAGGGGATCCTTTCAAAGTCCTCGGGACTTGAAACTCCGCTTATTCCGGCCTTTTTATAGACCTCGCTGTAATAATTGCCGCTGGCAATGATACGCTTTATCTGCTTGTCCACGAGCTGAAGCTGTTCTTCGCTGATCTTCATAAAAATCCTCCATAAAATCCTCTATAAAATCTTCCATAAAATGCTATTTAACATCGTTAAATAACGAGCGTTACCCGCAACCATGCCCTGCGAGCTCACGTATTTGCGTCCTGACTCGTCTTTGCGCTCACGCTCTCCATTTAAAGCCCGTAAGAAAGGCTCTTTTATTGGTCTCCACATGCTTTTCGGGCACCATCTTTTCTATCATGCCGAGCAGAGTTTCCTTCTTTATCCCAAGCTTGCCCGAGGCTGCGGCTATCCCTAATATAATTATGTTGAAATATCTGGAAGAGCCGAATGGTTTACATAACTCTACGGAATCCACAAAAATACATTCGCACTTTTTCTTAAGATAGTCCGTCATGATTGCCCCGTCATAGCCGGTATCGCTTAAGGATTCCGATACGGGCCTGGTCGCCAGGGTATTCACGATGGCTACGCCGTCCTTTTTAAGATACTTAAGATTTCTGACGGCCTCTGCCGGCTCAAAGGAAAGTATCAGGTCCGCATTTCCCCAGGGGATGAGCGGAGAGTGGGCGTTTTCGCCTATCCGCACATGGCTCGTGACGCTCCCGCCCCGCTGGGCCATGCCTATGGTCTCCGCCGAATGAACGCTGTTTCCCTCCTCCATAGCTGCCGCCGCGATTATCTTTGAGGAGAGCACTGTCCCCTGTCCGCCGACTCCGCAGAGCATTATATCCTTATTCATGACTTATCCTTTCCGCCGCACTGCGAAGCTATAGCCCCTGTGGGACATATATTCGTGCAGAGCCCGCAGCCGGTACAGGTATTTGCATCTATAACTACCTTGCCTCCCGAGAAGGAGAGGGCAGGGCAGCCGATCTCACGTATGCATTTTTTACAGCCTATGCATTTTTCCGGGTCGATGGAAGCCTTCGTTTCGGGCTTGCTTATGGCGATGCAGGGCGATTTAAAAATTATGGCCTTTACGCCCTTTTCGTCAGCACATTCCCTAACGGCTGTTATGCATTTATCCAGTTCAAAGGGATCCAGGGTCAGAACCTTTTTAACACCCATTCCCTCCAGCACCTTCGCTATATCCACCGTATCCACGATATTTCCCATCATGTTCCGTCCCGTACCGGGATGGGGCTGGTGTCCCGTCATGGCGGTGGTAGAATTGTCCAGCACACAGATTATGGTATCGGCCTCGTTGTAAACCGCGTTGACCACACCGGTCATCCCCGAGGCAAAGAAGGTGGAATCTCCCACGAAGGAGAAGCAGACCGCGTCGCTGTTCGTGTGGTTAAAGCCCTGGGCCATCGTTATTCCGGCGCCCATACAAAGGCAGGTGTCCACCATATCCAGCGGCATGGCGTTTCCAAGGGTATAGCAGCCTATATCGCCGCAAAAGAAGGCCTTCCGCCCCTCCATGGCCTTTTTGACCGCATAGAACGAAGCCCTGTGGGGACAGCCGGCGCATAAGACAGGCGGACGCACCGGAAGCTCCGGGGTATCGGAGACGTCGATTCCGTCAAAGCCGGTGTCTATCCCAAGGAAGCTCTTTAATATCGCCCCTGTGAGCTCTACGCTGTTCTCGCCGTTATGGGGCACTTTTCCGTTTAATTTCCCGTTGATCTCAATATCGAGCCTGTGCCTGCCTGCGAGCTTTAAAAGCTGCTCCTCCACGTAGGGGCTAAGCTCCTCCAGGCAGATGAGCTCCTTGACTCCGGCAAGGGCGGAGAGGGCAAAGTCCTCCGGGAAGGGGAAGGCTGTCGCTATGCGTATGAGCTTAATATCCGCGTGGTTTCTGAGACACTCCTTTGCGTAGGCATAGCTCACACCGGTTGCCACAACTGCCTTTTCGGAATTGCCGCCCTCCACGGTATTGTATTTATATGCAGAAAGGTCCTTTGCTATCTCCACGTTTCTTTTTTCCAGTTTCCCGTGGTTCATGTAGGAAAGCCGCGGGAATATGACCCATCTGCGGGAATCCTTTACAAAGCCCTCATAGTCTTTGGCTGAATATTTTTCCGGAATTTCTATTGAAGCATAGGCGTGACAGACTCTTGTGGTGGGCCTGAAAAGCACCGGAGTTTCATATTTTTCCGAATATTCGAAGGCATCCTGTATCATCCGGTAGGCTTCCTCCGCCGAGGCGGGGTCGAAGACCGGTATCCTGCAAAAATCGGCATATCTTCGGGTGTCCTGCTCGGGCTGGGACGAGATCGGGCCGGGGTCGTCCGCGCTGACTATTACAAGCCCGCCCTTGACTCCGATATAGGCGACCGACATAAGCGGATCGGAGGCCACGTTTAAGCCCATCTGCTTCATGGTGACCAGCGCCCGGGCACCGCTGTAGGCCGCGGCTGCAGCCACCTCCAGCGCTGCTTTTTCATTTACCGACCATTCCAGATGTACCCCCTCGTGGGGATATTTCGAAACTGTCTCTATAATCTCGGAAGACGGCGTTCCAGGGTAGCCCGCCACGAGATTCACCCCCGCGCAAAGGCTTCCCAGCGCTATTGCGCCGTTTCCCATCACATATTCTTTCATTCGGTTTCTCCTAACTTTTTTGCGGGCTGTCACATTACAGCCTCGTCAACCTGGCAGATTAAATTTTAGGGTTTCGGCTCTGCCTTTGTCAATATAGATTGAAGATTATTATAAGTATAATTATAATATTAAAAAGATAATTTATACGAACGAGGTGAGTGTTTAATTGATAAATATAAGCCGAAAAATCCTTTTGACTGCCGCTATTGCCGCCTGCATCCTCTGCCTTTCGGGCTGCGGGGGAAAGGCGGAGCATGAGATAATCACCCTGGGAGAGGACACCGCCGGGACTAAGACCGGCATGGTGACGGATACCGGGGGGATAGAGGACCATTCCTTTAACCAGAGCGCCTGGGAGGGGCTTAAGTTCTTAAATGAGAATATCGGCGCCAGAGTGAGCTATATCGAGGCCACCGGGACTAAGGAGTTTGAGAGCGACCTTACGCGGCTCGCGGAGGACGGGAACGACGTAACCTGGGGAATAGGCTACCAGTTTGCGGACGCCATCCTGTCCGTGGCCGAAAAGAACCCCGACAAGCATTTCGCCATAGTGGACTACGCCTATGAGGAGGTTCCAGAGAATGTGACCTGCGCTGTATTCAGAGGAGAGGAGCCGTCCTTTGTAGTGGGGTACATCGCGGCGGCGATGTCGGAGACCGGAAAGATAGGCTTTGTCGGAGGCGATGAGGTAGACGCCCTGAAAGCCTTTCAATACGGCTACATGGCTGGGGCGGCGTATGCTGACAGGGAATACGGAAGGACCACTGAGGTCGAGTCGGTGTATCTCGGAAGCTTTGACAATGCAAGGCTGGGGAAGAGGACCGCTAAGAAGATGTATAATAACGGATGTGATGTAATTTTCCATGCCTCCGGAGGCTCCGGCGTCGGAGTCATAGAAGCCGCAAAGGAGCTGGATAAATACGTGATCGGAGTGGATTGCGACCAGTCCTATCTGGCTCCCGACAACGTCCTTACCTCCGCAGTAAAAAAGGTGGATGTGGCCGTGTCGAATATATCTGTTCAATACGGCATGGGGGACAATATCGGCGGAAGGACGCTGGAATACGGCCTTGCGGAATATGCCGTAGGTATCCCCGACGAACACCCGAATATCCCGGCTGAGCTCTTTGAAGCCGCAAAGCGCGTAGAAAAACAGATCGCCTCCCACAGCATCCTTGTCCCGAAGACAGAGGAAGAATATAGCGCATATATTGCGAATAATTGACTTGCTAAAGGACCTGGCTTAAAGTATAATTAAAAATGACACCATCGTTGTCAAAAATATGGACGGAGATTAGATAATATGAGAGATCCGGGAGCAGATCATGCGACGATGGCTGTTCGGCGCGAAAGGATGCTGAACGCGGCTTACAGGCTGTTTACGGAAAAAAGCATCACCTCAGTCACCCTGGATGAGATTGCCCGGGAAGCCGGCTGCGGGAAAAAGACCCTTTTGCGCTACTATGATTCTAAGCTGCAGCTCGTGATCGCAGTTGCCGTACATCAATGGGGACAGGTGCTTCAGGATATTCCTGAACGCAATGCCGAAAGTCGCCTTAAGCGGGCATCAGCCAGAGAAGAATTTGTGTTTTACCTGGATTCCTTTATAGGATTATATCTCGATCATCGGGAGCTGCTGCGCTTCAACCAGTTATTTAACGTTTATGTGCAATCGGAGCAGCCTGACACCGGGACGCTGGAGCCTTACCAGGATATGATAAAGGGACTGGCTAGGCGTTTTCATGTGGTATACGAAAAGGCGGAGCGCGATCATACGATCCGCACCGATATTCCTGAGCATGAGATGTTTTCAGCCACGCTGCATCTTATGCTGGCTGTGGTGACAAGATATGCTGTCGGACTTGTCTATCAGCCCGAGGAGGGCTTTGACGCGGTTAAGGAGCTTGAAGTCTTAAAAGAAGCCTTGCTGGCAATGTACACACCCTAAGGCACTGTTAAGAAATTTGCGCAATTTTGAAGCAGTAATTTCTAAACAGTTCCTATGGAGATCCAAAATGCCTGATAAAAAAATAAATCAGATAAAACTTATTCTATTTACCGCTCTTTTGGGAGGAAGCGCCGGCGCGGTGGTCTGGTGCTTCTTAAAGGCTGTTTCCTTCCTGACCGGAGTGATATGGGAAACACTTCCCCAAAAGAGCGGCCTCTCCTTCCTTCCCGTATTAGTCTGCGCTTTAGGTGGGCTTTGCGTGGGGGTTATGCATAAAAAATACGGTAATTATCCTGAAGAGCTTGCTGTTGTTATGAAGAAGATCAAAGAGGATAAATACTATGAATACAAGCACATGACAGCCATGCTTTTATGTGCGCTGATTCCGCTTGTGCTCTGTTCCAG
>JAFTEI010000216.1 GCA_017453965.1 Lachnospiraceae bacterium | reverse complement strand
GAAGACCTCATGATTCCCGCTTATGTACTCCAAATCAGAAGCCTTGCCCGCATCCTCGAGAAGCTGGGCCTTATCCGACAGCTCCAGGGCTCCGATAAGCTTTGCCGAGCTTTTGAGCGCATGGACCTTTATCGTATAGCTCTGCCAGTCCCCGGACCTGTAATATCCTTCTATTTCCTGAGCCTTATCCGGGATCGTTTCATAGAAGATCTTAAGCACCGTCTTAAAGGCATCCTCCGAGCCGCTGTTTGCTATAGCGGCCTTGGCATCTATACCCTCTATATTCCTGTACCATTCAGGCTCTGCCGCAGGAGCAATATCCTCGGTCTCTTCCTCCTCATTCCAGGAAACTTCCTGCATATCCTCTATTGTCTCAGCGGCGCCATCGTCCAGCGCACCCGGGGCCGGGTCGCTCCCCTCATCCTCCTCGCCGGAAAGATATTCCTCCTCATACTGGCTGATATATGAGCCGATATTATAGGCCTTATTTGTCTTTACAAAGTACATTATACCGAAGGTTCCGGGGCCGCAGTTGGATGATATGGCTGCGGAGGCCTGCTTAAAGACCACATGCTCAAAATAGGCGTACCGGCTTATCTCTTCCCTGATCCATAAAAGCGTCTCCATGGGGACGTCCGCGTAGGTTATGAATACCAGCTCAGAATCCGGGATTATATCTACCGGAAAGGCCTTCTTAATATACTGCTTATAAGCATTTTGCCTCCATCCCATCCATATGCCGCCTATCGTGGTCATATCATCCCTCATTCTGATGCAGGGATGCAGGTTAAAGGCCCTCGCAACGCTGTGGAGCCTTGAACTGATACGCCCTCTTTTAGCCATAAATTCCGTAGTATCTATTATGAAGCTGCACTGGATATGGTGCTTCACCGCCTCCAGCTCCTCTATGATGTCCGGCACCGGGAGATTTTGCTGGGCAAGCTTACAGGCTATAAGCACAAGGATACCCGTTGCGCTGGAGATACATTCCGAATTGATGACCGTTACGTTATCAAAGGATCTGGCCGCTTCGGAGGCTATCCTGTAATCCGTGCTCATGCTGGTGGTAACGGCTATATGTATGAGATTGTGGGCCCTCTTTAATACGTCGGCAAAGAAATCGGTATATGCTGCGCCGTCAGGGGGAGCGGATTCCACCTCCCTGCCCGAACGCATATAACGGACCAGCTCGTCCGCGCCCATCTGAACGTAGTCCTTAAAGGTACCCTCCTCGGTCTTAATGCGGAAGGGAAGGACGGCCAGATTTAGCTTCTCCTCAATATCATCAGGGAGGTCACAAAGACTGGTAGTGGTAATGATGACAGGGTCCTTGCGGGTATAATCGGTGGTCCTGATGTCGTCCGAAATTCCGCCCATACTGTTTTTGACGAATACCTTTTCCTTGGGCAGATACTTAATGAGAGCCGCCTCCAGGGAAGCCCCCGACACCGGCTTGACCAGATACCCGTCAAAGCCCACCCTGCTGTAAAGCTCCTTTGTATCGCTTCCCGCATTGGCAGTGAGCACTATCACCGGAGTGGCCCTGTTCAGGCTTCCGACCTGGCTCCTGAGCTTCTCGAGACATTCGATGCCGTCCATCTCCGGCATAAGATGATCCATTAATATGACGTCATAGTGACAGGTATTTGCCAGCTCCAGTGCCCTGCTGCCTCCGGTGGCTGTATCGATAAACATATCCGTACCGTCCATCAGCCTGCACTCCACCTCCAGGTTCATCTCATTGTCGTCCACTATGAGTATCCTTGCCTCCGGAGCCTGGAAGCTGCTCTCATAGACTGTCCTCGCTGCCGCCGACTGGTTATGGATATTTAATTCCCCTATGGGTTCTGGATCCGACATACCCTGGGGGAGAGAGACCGTAAAGGTAGAGCCTGCACCGTAGATACTGTTTACCTTGACGGTTCCATCCATAAGCTCCACAAGCTGCCTGACGATGCTAAGTCCCAGTCCGGTTCCCTCTATATGCCTGTTCTTCTCTTCATCGACACGCTTAAAGGCATCAAACAGATGGGGAAGCGCCTCCTTCTTTATCCCCATTCCGGTATCGGTCACTGATATAAGCAGCAGCTTCTTATTTTCATCCATCTCCTCCATTTCAACATGGAGCTCAATGGAGCCTTCCGCGGTGTACTTTACCGCGTTGTTTAAAAGGTTTATGATTATCTGCTTTATCCTTACCTCATCCCCGTAAAGCACCGAAGGGAGGCCGGGGTCGACGCTCACATTGAATTTAAGTCCCTTCTCATTGGCCTTGAGCCAGATCATGTTCACCACTTCCGAAAGCAGCTCGCCGATCCGGTAGTCCACGGGAACTATCTCCATGCTTCCGGCCTCTATCTTCGAAAAGTCCAGGATGTCGTTTATCAGGGCCAGAAGCAGCTTTCCCGCTCCCTGTATCCCTGAGGCATCCCTGACTATTTCATCCGTAGCCTCCTGGTTTCGAAGCACCAGCTCATTGAGTCCCAGAATGGAATTAATGGGGGTTCGGATCTCATGGCTCATGCTGGAGAAGAAGCGGTTCTGGGAGCGTGTCAGCTCTTCCGCCCTCTTGGCCTCCTTTTTGGCCCGCTCATTCTCGTCTATGAAAAGCCTGCTCTGCAGCCAGGACATGACCGAGCACACCGTCCCCACAAGTACCAGCGAGATAAAGAAATCTATATAAAAGACCTTCCTCGTATGAGTGAGCACCCATTCGGGATGAATATACTCTATTAAGAAGCACGCCGCGGCTATAAGGGCCAGGGCAATGGACACTATGATCCTCCATTTTCCGGATATTACGAGCCCCACATACATATAGGCAAAAACGAACCACAGAACTCCTCCGCCTTCCACGCCTCCCCCGAAGAAGAACAGCGAGGGCAGCACAACGATCACCAGAAAGGCTACGACGATCCGGCTAGCTGTAGTAAGCTTATTCTTAGCCATAAAGCCTATGGTGACGGAGGGCACCGCCACAAGGATGACTAAAAGAAGCAACAGCTCTTTTATATTTTCCCCCGTCAGAATATCCCCGATAAGGGCGATGAACACCGTCAGTTCACATATTGCGGTGAGACCGATGAAGACTCTTTCGGAGAAAGGTCTGTTATGGTCCCAGACGGCTTCATAAAGTGATCTCAATATCTTTTTTAAACCCATGCTTCTCTCCCCCTGTTACAGCCCGGAATCGGGAAATACCCGAAGCATCACTCTGTCAAAGTCAGCCATATTTATGGGCTTGGCTATAAATCCGTCAAAGCCCTCCTCAATAAACATCTCCCTGGCTCCGGAAACAGCATTTGCCGTAAGGGCTATGACCGCCACCTCCCTGCCGGCCTCCTCCGCCTCCCTCTTGATAAGCTTCATGGCCTCCACTCCGTCCATCTCTGGCATCATGTGATCCATGAATACCACATCGTAGGCATTGGCCCTATAAAGGTTTATGGCCTCCCTGCCGCTTTCCGCGGTGTCGATTAGCATTTCGTAGTCCTTAAACAAGCCTGTAGCCACCACGAGGTTCATCGGCTCATCGTCCACTATGAGGGCCTTGATACCCTTGAGCACCGGCTTTGTCATGCTGTCGGAGATCTCTATATCCCTGGCATCTCGCCCTTCGTTTAATATCTTTATAACAGGATAGGCATAGAGGGGCTTGGGCATTACAATTACCTGGCTGTCAGGGCCGGGCTTAAAGTCCTGCGCCGCGGAGACTGCGATAGTTATGTCCTCCTTGCCTATCGCATCGAAATATCCCCGGTTCTCCTCGTATTCCTCCTGTCCCATAAAGATATGGGTGACCTTCAGCTTCTCTCTTAAGCGCTCCACCTCATAAACCGTGTCCGCGGAGTATAGGGGAACATGCACCCCCGTAGCCAGAGTGGTGGCCATGGAGCGGTAGAATTCCCTGACTCTGGGGACCTTATATTTTTCAGGTCTGACATGGAAAAGGATGTCCCCCTCAAAGGTCCCCGACAGAGCGAGGCAGGGAGCGGGATTTACGACAGTCTGAGGGATGGTCACCCTTATAGTCGTGCCCTTTGACTTCTTGCTTTCCACTTTTACAAAGCCCCCCATCCTGTGGGCAAAGCCGTAGACGATGAAAAGACCTATACCTATGCCCCCTGAGCTTCTGTCCCGGCTCTTATCGGCCTGGAACATCCCCTCTGATACTGCCTGGACCGCCTGCCAGTCCATGCCTATGCCCGTATCCGTCACCTCGATGCAAAGATTGACCCCCTGATCCGTCTCCTCGGCAGTAAGCCTTATATATATACCTCCAACCCTGGTAAATTTTACCGCATTGCTTAAAAGGTGCCTGAATATCTTGTGAAGCTTTTTTACATCTCCCCTCATCATTTCCGGGACCTTGGGGTCCATATCCACCACGAGCTCCAGCTTTTCGGTATTGTCCATGGAGCGAAAGCCCGTAACCACATCGTTTATGAGGGAGGTGCTCATGTAGTCATTCTCCTCGAGCACAAGCTTCTGCCTCTTGCATTCGGTATAGTCCTGTATGTCCTCGATCTGATACGCGAGCCTGATGCCGGCCTCCTTTATGGAATTCGCCTCATACCCCACACCACTTTTGATCAGCAGGTCCGACATTCCGTTCACCACGTTAACGGGAGTTCTGAGCTCATGGGAGATATTGGAAAGAAAGTCCTCCATATCCGCGTCGTAGGCCTCTATCCTTTTATTCTTCTGCTCGTCGGTCATAAGCGCCTCAGCCCTTATGCGTATTACCCTCACGCAGCAAATATATACCATCATGACAAGGGCGGCATGAAGAAGATTCCCGATGATATATGTCAGGACCGGGGTTCCTCCCGTCCTGTCCCCGCGGAGCACGAACTGAATGATCATAAGGATAATAAATTCCAGAAGCAGCAGATTCATCATATAGATGCGGTCAAAGAAGGCGTAGAGCGCCATTATAAAAGCCGCGACCACCGACAGGCCGGACAGAGCCTCCTCATGGACGCCGTAAAAGAACAGCGCCAGCATTGCAAGTACAAAATAATAGACCCTGCGGATGCCGTAGTCAGCCCTTGCGGAAAGATACATTGCCCACATGGAGATCACCCCGGCTATAATAAGAGGAGGCACCCAAAATTCCCATTTGAGGATAATACTCTCTATGGTGAGCCCTATAAATGCCGCCGAGGCAAGCAGGATGATAAACCTTTCATTTTGTCTGTAGTTCATACTCTTCCTCCCGGTCAAGAGCGTCTGCGCGGCGAAGCGCGCGAAAAATAAGACCTTTTAAGAGAGCTTTTCCTGAAGATATAAGAGCAGCTCTGCCCTTGTGGTGGATTTCAAAACATACCCCTCAGGCTTTAACTCCATCACCCTCTGCACTCCCTCTCTTGTACCGACTCCTATAAGGAAGATGACCGGAATGTGGCTTGTGGCCTCCTCCTGTCTGAGCATCTGAAGCACCTGCGGTCCATCCACCACGGGCATCTCATAATCCAGCAGAATAAGATCCACCTCATGCTTAAGCAGGAACGTTATAGCCTGCATCCCCGCGGTCACGATAAAGGTCTGGTAAGTGCCTTTTATCCATTCACTCACCATCCTGGCGTAGGAGGGATCGTCATCAACTATCAGTATCTTTTTCAGGGCAGCATTCTTTACCGACCCCTGCAAGGTCTCCTCTATAGTCATGGGAAGGGCCGAAACGTCCACGGGCCTGTTCAGCCATTTCTCTCCATGCAGTATCGGCAGCTCGGCTATGAGCTCATCGTGAAACTTTGCGTCTCCGATAAGTATCATGCAGCCTCCGCTGCTGTTTATTTTTTCAGACATATTGGACAGCAGCTTAAGCTTGCTTCTGTCGGTGACAATATCTGCCGGCAGATACAGTATAAAAAGCTCCGGGCTCTTAAGATGAGCCTCCAGCCTGTCAAAATCCTCCTTAAGGAGCGTGACCCTGTATCCTGAGTCGGCAAGCTTTCGTTCTATCCCCTTCACAACCACGCTGTACTGAAAAGCTATGACAACAATGTGTCTGTTATCTGTTCCCATCTCCCGGCCTCCTTTCTGAAGCTTCAATCTTTTGTTTTTTTAAGACTGAGAAATGACATTGCGTATTCTATCCTCACCCTCTCCTGATACCCTTTTTTCTCCCAGGCCCCCATGATACGCCGTACCACAGTCTCTCCATCCTTTTCCGTGAGCTGCGGCAAAACCACAAAAAAGCGGTTTTGGCTGCACTGGAATATTATATCGTATCTTCTTAAGGAAGAGCGAAGCACTGCTCCGAACTCCGCCATGATCTCGGAAAAAAGCGGCCCCTTCTCCTCAGCGGAGATCTCAAAAAGGACCCTGTTCACAACTCCCTCGAAGCGGTCAAGAAAGCGCATGATAAAGCGGTATTCCCATACAAATACATCCTGCCCCAGAAGCATCGCGCCCCTTCCGTCGCCCCTCTCCTCTACTATCTGGGTCAGCCGGGTGATCTCCCTGTTAAGATCCTTCTCCATATCAGCATCTTCCTTCGGGACATCGTAGACCTGGAAGCTGTGTTTTCCATTCTGCTTTACCCTGTAAAGAGAGCTGTCGGCATACTGGAAGAGGAGCTGATAGTCCTTTGAATGCCCCGGGGCAAAGGCCGCCCCCACGGATATTCCCAATGGGATCCCGTGATCCTTTCCCATAAGGGCTTCAGCCCTTTTACTCAGCTGGTCATTTAACCTGTTGGTAAGGCCGGCGACCTCCGCGGCCTCGGAGACCCCAGCAAAAAAGGCCATAAATTCATCTCCGCCGATACGGCTGACAACATCATTTTCCCTGATATTATGGCGGAAAACATCCGCAAAGGCCTCCAGGATGCGATCACCCATATCATGTCCGTACAGGTCGTTTACCAGCTTGAAGTTGTCCAGATCAAGGATCGTGAGAGCCCCTGTAGCGCTTTCACACAGCTGACTTACCTTTTCGATGCCGCTTGCTTTGTTTAAAAAGCCGGTAAGCTTGTCAAACCTGGCCTCTTCCGTGAGGGACTCTATAGTCCTGCTGTTCTCTATGGTATTCTTTATACGCTTTACCAGCACATCCCTGTCAAAGGGCTTTCGTATGAAGTCTGAGGCACCGGCCTTTAAGCCTCTGCGCTCAGTCTCCTTGTTATTCTCTCCGGTAAGAAAAATAACGGGTATCCTGCTCTTCCCCTCTTTTTCCTCCAGCATACGCAGAGCCTTGTAGGTCTCAAAGCCATCCATCCCCGGCATGAGTATATCCAGCAGGATTAGATCCGGCTCATTTTTCCCCATAAATTTTAAAAGATCGCTTCCCGAACGCAGACAGCTCACCTTCATATCGTTGGCACTTAAAAGATTCCTTGCGTTCGTAAGGCTCAAAGGCTCATCATCGACTACAACTACCCAGTATCCCATACTTTTTCCTTACTGTAATAACGTTAAAATCGCTCCATAATCATATCCGTCAGCAGCTTCCCTGATCTTTTTCCAGCGCTCCCTCTCGGCTTCCGGCATACTGTAGGAATTCATCTCATCGAATATTTCCGACAGGACATCACAGTCCATATCGTCTGCGGCCCTGCGTATTTCCTCATATACCTCCGATATCAGGGCAGTATCCGCCTCCGGCTTCCCATCATCGCTTTCCTCACTGAATATCCCCGAAAGCGGCTCCTTGAAGCTCCTGAAGCTTGCCATAAAGGCCTCATGATTGGCATAGATGAATTCCAGGTCATCATTTTTTCCCGCATCCTCAAGTCTCTGCGCCGCCTCCCCTAAAGAATCGGCACCTATTATCTTAGCTGAACTCTTCAGGGCATGCACCTTTATGGTGTAATCGGTAAAGTCTCCCTCAGAATAAAAGCGTTCTATCTCCTCCGCCCTGTCCTCCAAAGAGGTATAAAAGACCCTGAGCAGGGGCAGATACGCCTCCACTGAACCGCTGTTGCCTATCCCCTTGGACAGGTCGATGAGTCCAAGACCCTTAAGTGATTCCAGCTCCTTTGGAAGCTCCTTCTTTTCATCGTCCATAGAGGCACTTTCAACGGCACGAAGCTCCACCTTTTCACTGGGCAGATAGCTTATCAGCAGTCCCTCCAGCTTCCCGGAATCTATCGGCTTGGTCAGATAGTCGTCAAAGCCCTCGGAGATGTATTTTCCCCGGGCTCCCGAAATGGCATTGGCAGTAACACATATTGCCGGAGTTTCGTAATTCGGATTCTCCTTTTGCGCGCGGAGCTCATGAAGAGTCTCGATCCCGTCCTTTTCGGGCATCATATGGTCCAGGAATATGATATCATATTTTTTCTCAAGGCAGCGGGCTAAGCATTCGTTTCCGCTGTCCGCGGTATCTATCCTTATTCCGGTCTGGTTTAACAGGCTCTCAAATACCATAAGGTTCATCGGGTTGTCATCTACTACAAGGAGCTCGGCCTCAGGGGCATAGAGCCTCTCCTTGTAGCCGGCGTGGCTCTTAAGCTGCTCTTTAAAAGAAGCTTCGTAGTCTCCGAGGCCCTCCCACCTTACGACCTGCTGCAGCACTGAAAACGAGAACATGGAGCCCATGCCGTAGACACTCTCCACATTTAAAGAGCTTCCCATCATGGAAAGGAGGCTCCTTGTGATATTCATGCCAAGACCCGTCCCCTCTATATTGCGGTTGCGCTTCTCCTCTATGCGTTCAAAGACAGAGAAGAGCTTTTTCATATCCTCCTCTCTGATACCTATGCCGGTATCCCTGATCCTGACCTTAAGGAGGATCCTGTCAGGCTCGTCAGGGACCTTTTCATATGTCAGCGCAAAGATAACGCCTCCCTTTTCAGTATATTTTACGGCGTTGCTCAAAATATTCGTGATCACCTGTTTTAAACGTATATCATCGCCTTTAAGGAACCTGGGAGTGGCACTGTCAAAGTCCAGTGTCAGGGACAGGCCCTTTTCATCGGCTCTGGAGCGCATCATTACTACCAGGTCGTTGAGCATCGAAGACAGGTCATATTCAACAGGTACTATCTCCAGCTTTCCCGATTCGATCCTGGAAAAATCAAGAATATCATTCACAAGGCCCAGGAGCGTATGTCCCGCCACCCTGATATTTTCAGAATAGGACAGTATCTTTTCGTCACCGCATTCGCGCAGGATCATCTCATTCATACCTAAAACGGCATTGATTGGCGTCCGTATCTCATGAGACATATTGGACAGGAACGAGGACTTTGCTTCGCTGGCCGCTATAGCGCGTTCGGACATGTCTATGAGCTTGTCCCTCTCCTGCTTCTCCTTGTCAATGTCCTCGGTAAGCCACAGCACGCGCCGCACTCTTCCCTCTTCGCGCTTCGATACGATAAATCTTCCCCTGCGCCACTTTTTTTGCGTATTCCGATACTCTATGGCCATGGTATCCTGCCCGTTAAGCCTTTCCTCCAGGGTATGAAGATCGGTAAACTTAAGAACTTCATCTTTAAATGCCTCATCCGTAACGCCGTCCATGACCTTTTGCAGGGTTTTGGCAGCATCGGTGCGGCTGCTCCCGATATACTGACCGATAAGGTTGCTTTCAGACTTTATTTCCGCAAAGGAATCGGTAAAAAGATCCATTTCGTGGGAGGTCATATAGATGTTGGCGATGGAGGAAAGCTGGCTGCTTAGCTTTTCAGCCAGAACACTTCGTCTGTTGGAATCTGTCATTATGAGACCGATTATGACCACTATGGCAATAACGATGAGAATCGTACCTAAAAGAATCCTGTTGAGGGAGCCGATGGCTTCGGTAGCATCCTTTACGGCAATACAGTGCCAGTCGCCCTGCAGGACTTCCGAATAAACTATATAATGGGATCCGTTATATACAATATCGAAGGAAGCATCATTTGTTTCATTCAGCCTTGAAGCGATAGCTGCTCCCAAGGTACCCGTCTCCCCGAAGTAGTTCTTTCCTACCTCCGACTTATCCGAATGTGTGACGACAGTTCCGTTGTCATTTATAATGATCTCAACATCCGCATTACCCGAGGCCACCGCCTCCTCCGTAAGCTTCTGGATGTGGTCTAAGGACACATCCACGGAAACAACGCTTGTGCTGTCGAACAGGGATTTACCGATCGCCAGCATGACGTTTCCCGTCTGAACATCCATATAGGGATCAAGTATGGTTATTTTTCCGCCGCCCTGAACCGGTTTGATATACCAGGGCCGCTCGGTCGCCTCATAATCCTCCGGCGGCTCCCAGTTTGTTCCGCTGAAAAACCTGCCGTTGACATACCCGTAAAGGCCAGTGGAGTTTTCAAGGATAGAATTTCTTATGGTGGCGGACTCCGCTGTAAAAAAATCCTGTATCTCCTCGTCAGACTTTTTTTCTCTTATCATTTCGTCAAGGGTATAGCCGGAAAGCTTGATAGAATCGATATATGTGGAGAGATACTTTTCAAACTCCATGGCAGACTGACTGGCTGCAGCTTCACCGTCCTTTTCGATGCTGCTGCGCCTCTCCTCATAGAGCATCCTGTAATACATGATCACTATACCGACAAAGAAGGTTATTACGAGCATACTGACCAGTATGCTCCTAAGTGTGGATTTTCCAATATTACGCATAAAACCGCTACCTTAAAACATTCCCCCGAAGCTGCGTCTTGTAATGCCGATAAAAAGTTTACACTATAGAGGATTTCATTTCAAGGGAGTAGGACCCGAATCACAGGATCACAGCCTTACGAGCCCTTCATTTACCATAAACTGCAGGGAATTCAATATCCCGTAGCGGGCGTGGGGATAGGTGAGCCCGCCCTGGAAAAATACGGTGTAGGGCTCTCTTAAGGGCCCGTCTGCGGAAAGCTCTATGGACGAGCCGGAGATAAAGTTCCCCGCAGCCATGATGACGTCGCTGTCGTACCCGGGCATGGCCCAGGGCTCGGGAGTGACATAGCTGTCTATCGGCGAGGCCGCCTGAATTCCCCGGCAAAAAGCAGTTAGAGCCTCCGGGCTCTTTAAGGTGACGGCCTGGATGATGTCGTATCTTTCCTCCCTGGAATCCGGCCTCACGCCATAGCCCAGTCCCTCATATATATTCGCCGCAAAGATGGCGGCCTTAAGGGCGCTGGCCGTGACCGTGGGGGATAAAAACAGGCCCTGGTAGAGGCTTCTTAAAACTCCGAGGGAAGCCCCCACTTCCTTTCCGAGCCCCGGGGAAGTCAGAAGATAGGCGGCATTCTCCACGCTCTCCTTATCCCCCGCGATATACCCTCCCTCGGGAGCGAGGCCCCCTCCGGGATTTTTTATAAGCGAGCCGACTACGATATCCGCCCCCACCTCCGTGGGTTCGATTCTCTCCACGAACTCCCCGTAGCAGTTGTCCACCATGACCTTGATCTTAGGATTAAGGTCATGCACAAACCTCGCCGCTTCTCCGATCTGCTCTACCGAGAGGGTGGGCCTGTCGGCATAGCCCTTGGAGCGCTGGATCGCAACGAGGCGGGTGCGCTCATTTACCTTATTCCTTATGCCCTCAAAGTCGAAGCCCCCGTCCTCTCTTAATTCCACCTGGGCGTAGCTTATCTTATATTCCGCCAGAGACCCCGGAGCGGGGCGTATCCCTATCACCTCCTCAAGGGTGTCATAGGGCTTCCCTGATATGCTCAAAAGCTCATCCCCCGGCCTTAAATTTGCCAGGAGGCAAAGATGCAGGGCCTGTGTCCCGCAGCTTATCTGGGGCCGCACAAGGGCGTCCTCGGTATGAAAGATCCGGGCATAGACGGCTTCCAGGGTGTCCCTGCCTATGTCGTTATAGCCGTAGCCCGTTGTCCCCAGAAGGGCGGCCTCTCCCACCCTGCACTCGTGCATGGCCTCCACCACTCTAAGCTGGTTATATTCCGCAGTCTCGTCTATCCTCTTAAACCAGTCCTTAAGAGCCTCTTCGACCCTTTCCCCGAGCTCAAATACCTCTTTACTTATACCGAGCCTTGCATATATATCATACCTGTTTTCCATCTGTCTAATAAAGGGGGTTTTATCCCCGGTAATATCTGACTTACAGTTCATAGCTACTCCGGATCTTTTCCACCATAAAATCTATTATTTTTTCATCCGAGGCAAATTCCGTCTTCCTTATCCAGATAACGTTTTTCTCCCTCTTAAACCAGGTCAGCTGCCGCTTGGCAAAGTGCCTGGTCTCCTTCTTTATGTCCTCCACGGCCTGCTTTAACCCCGTCTCCCCGTTTAAATGCCTTAAGAGCTGCTTGTAGCCGAGGCCCTGCATCGAGGTCATCTGCGGAGTACAGCCCTTGTCTTTAAGCTCCTCCACCTCGGACAAAAGCCCGGCCTCCATCATCTTATCCACCCTTTTGTTTATACGCTCGTATAAAATTTCCCTGGGGAGCTCCAGGACAAAATAGAAAAGCTCATAGGGCGAGGTCCTTTCGGCCTGCCGGCTGTTTCTGACCGAAAATTTCTCTCCTGTGAGCTCGTAATATTCCAGCGCCCTTATGACCCGCTTTAAATTCCCGGCGGGAGTAGCCAGGGCATAGTCGGGGTCCACCTCTCTTAATCTGTCATGCATATGACCGGCTCCTCGCTCCCTCGCCTCCTGCTCGAGCCGTAAACGCAGCTCCTCATCGGCCTCGCCCTCGTTAAAATCTATGTCGTAGGCCAGGGCCTGAATATAAAAACCGGTGCCTCCGACCAGAACAGGCACCTTCCCGGATTCGTAAATTTCCTTCAGAGCCCTTTGAGAGAGCTCCTTAAAAACGGAGACATTAAAGTCCTCTGTGGGCTCCAGCACGTCTATAAGGTGGTGCGGTACCCCCAGGGTCTCTTCTTCCGTGACCTTGGCGGAGCCTATGTCCATTCCCCGGTAGACCTGCATCGAATCGGCGCTTATTACCTCTCCGCCTATCCTCTGTGCCAGTCTTGCCCCCAGGGCCGATTTTCCCGAGGCCGTGGGCCCGGCGATTATCACAAGCTTATTTTTATTCATAGTCCTTAAAGATTCATGTCGCACTTGGGCAGGGCCAGGGTCCCGGTTCGGGCGATCTCCACTATGCTTATTGTATTTAAAAGCCTTATCATCATCGCCGTCCTGTCAGGAGTATCGCAGATCTGTATCATCATGAGGTTTTCCGACATATCCACGATCTGGGCCCTCATGGCGTCCACTGTCTCCATTATCTCCCGCCTGTTGGACTTATTGTACTTGACCTTTAAGAGCATGAGCTCACGGCTTATGGACTGCTCCTCGCCGTAGGTCTTTATCTTTATGATGTCTATCTTTTTATTGAGCTGCTTTTCGATCTGCTCTAAGGTCCTCGCATCCCCGCTTGAAACTATGGTCATGCAGGAGACCTTTTTATCGTCGGTCTCTCCCACGGCAAGTGAATCGATATTGAAGCTCCTTCTGGCAAAAAGTCCGGCAACCTTGGACAACACGCCCGACCTGTTTTCTACCAATACGGAATATATTTTTTTCATACTCTTGATCGTCTCTCCTATGTTAAATGGGACTTTATCCCCGGTAATATCTGATTGACAGCCTCATAGCTGCTCCATGTCTTTCATCGCGCCTGCCGCTTAAAAACAGCGGCCCAGTGTACTTACACCGG
>JAFTEI010000215.1 GCA_017453965.1 Lachnospiraceae bacterium | reverse complement strand
TTGCAACTATGCTCAGCCAGGCTGTGTAGTTGCTGAAGGAGCCAAAGTCCGACTTCGTCATAAGCCTTGTAAAAATAGGTGTGGTAATAAAAGCTATCCCCTGCAGGAGGAAATTGCTTAAGGTATACCAAACTCCGGATCTTAAGGCCTTGGCGTCTGAATTCATCTATTAAAGGGGGTTTTATCCCCGGTAGTATCTGACTTATAGCTCATAGCTACTCCACTATTTGACATTTATACCATTCTCTCTTATTCTTTGTTGCGACGGGACATCAAAGCGCGTCTCCTATGACCAGACCGACAAAAAATAATTATATCATATTAAAAAAGGAAGGAACAGCTCAAAGAGGAAGAAACATGCTCAAAGAAGGATTGGAATACCTCCATGAAAGGTTTACGGCGCAGGAAAATTACCCGCGTGAGTTGAAAAAATGGTACGAGAAAAACACCGGGCTCAAGCTGGACCTGAATAACCCGGTTACCTATAATGAAAAGATCCAATGGATAAAGCTGAACTACAGGAACCCCCTTATGACCACTCTGTCGGACAAATATCTGGTCCGTGACTGGATAAGGGATAAAATAGGCGAAGAATATCTCGTGCCGCTCCTGGGAGCATATGACCGGTTTTCAGACATAGACTTCGCAGCCCTGCCCAACCGCTTTGTGATGAAAACAAATCACGGCTCGAGCTGGAATATTATCGTCAAGGATAAATCCAAATTCAACCCGCTTTCCGCGAGGCTGAAATTCTTCATATGGATGCATTTAAACTACGCTTATACCACCGGCTACCAGCTGCATTATAAAAATATCCGACCCAAAATACTCATTGAAAAATATCTCGAGAACGAGCGCGGTATGCTGAGAGACTACAAGGTGTTGACCTTCGGCGGAAAAGCCCACTATATATGGGTGGACAGCGACCGTTTTACCGACCATCACAGGAATGTATATGACCTGGATTGGAACAGCGCTCCCTTTGAAATAGGCAAGCACAACCTCCCAGAGGGAATTTCGCGTCCCGCCAACCTGAAATTGATGGTTGAGCTGGCCGAAAAACTCGCTGAGGGCTTTCCTATGGTGAGAGTGGATTTTTACGAGGTGGACGGGCGGCTCTACTTCGGAGAAATGACCTTTACCAACTGCAGCGGTATAGATCTGGTCCGGCCGCCGGAATACGACAAGGTTCTGGGAGATATGATACCGCTTCCTTAGAGATGCGGGTCGGCTGTTTAAAGCGAGGGGCTATCGAAGTGAAACAAAAGGCTCATAGCCCCTAATCATCAACCCGCCTTCTATATCGCTCGTTATCAATAACAATAGCTATGAATATAAGGATGCCCAGCAGAGATATGACGGCTCCCAGCCTTTTGAAGGGGGTATGATATCTGAACTCTATTTCGTGACGTCCGCTATCTAATTTGATTCCCAGGAAAGCCGTATCTGTTTGATATACATGCGTTTCTTTTCCATCCACATAGGCCTTCCAGCCTGTGCTGTAGGGCTGGGTTACACACAGTAATTTAGGGCTTTTCAGCTCGATATTAGCTGTTATTCTATCGCCGCCTATGTAGATGTCCTTCGCCTCATCTGTCTTGAGCTTCTCCACATAGCTTTCCATCCCATCCATTTTCTGACACACTACATAGAGGTCGTCAAAGCTATAGTCCCCGGCAAATCCGAAACCGATAGTTATTTTATTTAGGGGCTCTTTAGAATATCCTGCGTTATATAAAAAGTCATGCTGGCCGCAATATGTGAGATGTTTATTCGTCCTGAAAATATTTCTCTTTACATTATCCCCTACTGTGACGTAGAGATTGAGGGAGGCATTTTCGTGATAAACCCTGTCAGAATAGCGGTTTCTCAGCATTTTAAGCTTCTCAACAACACCTGTTCCGCTTCCATAATCTTTTTCCGCAGCTTTATAATTCAGCCCATCTATCAACAGGTAGTTCTCGCTGTCCCCTTCCCCTTCATAAACTATATCTATTTTGGCATTATCATTAATAACGTGTATTATTCCATCTTCGATCTCTATGTCGTCTCCATGCTCTATTGTGAAGTCCTTTTCCACATCGTGAAACTCGGGCTCGATATACTTAAGCCCCAGTTCTTTCGCCGTCGCCTCGGGCACATTTGCACCCTGGAGCAGCGCCTGCTGGCGCTCAACGGCAGATAACTTTCGATATTTATCTGGTTCTATCAGCGACTCATAGGTGAACATTAACGGTAAAGTGTCATCTCCGCGGTAGGCGCGGTAAGTTTCTCCGAAATTTTCCTCGATCGCGAGATCATGCCTGTAATTATATGGAAGGTAGTCTTCCTCCCCTTCCTTGACGATGATGTATTTGACCCCGAACAGCTCCTCCAGCATGGCCCGGCTGTCCAGATTATAATATTTATAATCGTAGGAAGTATTCTGCAGCCGCAGCTCCCGGAATAAATCACTTAAGTTATTATTATATATGCTGTAGTAGAAGGCCGTCGACCTTATATCATTGTTCATGGCGGTGTTGGCTGTCTCCTCGGCATTATACTGATCCACACGGTAAACATCCTCATCCCCGAGGTCCTTTATGAGCCTGAGCCCGGAAGAAAACACCTGGTTGTTTACTGTCCCAATACCCTCGTAGCTGGATATGGTGGTGGATACCGAAGGAGAGAGCCAGTAAAACATATTCACCAGTATGCCTATACCGACGCAGCTGTACACCGCTATGGGAGCCACCCTCTCGTACCGCACATTTTCATTGGCTATGAAAATAACGCACGTAACGATCATGATGACCGCCAGGGACACCAGAGTCGCCTCCGCCCTGGATACATTGTTGGTTATCACCAGCAGTATATATATCCCCTCTATAACACAGATCCTTATCTTATTTTTAATCTCCAGTCCGGATATGACCGGAAACATCTTTACAAGAATATAAGAGCTCAGCATTGTGAAGACCCAGGTCCACCTGTTGGTCATATAGGCAAAGCCGTTAAACAGCCTGCCGAAGAAAGGAATACAGAGGAATACCAGGAATAAAACGACTGCTATTTTTAAATCCCTGTACTGATCCTTTACCGAAAAGAGGACGCATATCCCCAGTATTCCTGCCGCTCCCAGGCCCAGATAGGTGTACATATCGGGATAGTTTATCGTGGTGACCAGGCTGGAGAGCAGGGTCTGATAATAGTCCAACGGATACAGGAGCGAGCTGAAATGCTCAACTCCAAAGCGGTTCATATACAGGACCAGATGGAGGGTCAGGGGCAAAAATATAACGCAGGCCATCATTATAGACACTATGCCATAGCCTGCAAACCTGCCCAGCCAGCCGAATATTTCCGACGGCGAAAAATCCCTTATCAGGACCACATACCGGAATATGGCATATATCACCGCAAAGATAATCAGCATATATAAGAAGTAAAAATTGGCCAAAGCACTGACGGCCGTGGCGCAGATAAATAAATACGGGCGTTCCCTATTAAAGATCTTGTCTATCCCCAGGATAATCAGCGGAAAATAGATGACCGGCATCGCAAACATGTTGTTGGTGAAGCACACCGTCAGCAGATAGCCCGAAAAGGCGTAGGTGAGTGCCCCCGCAAGGACGTGTCTCTCCTCGTTTTTATGGTACAGGGCGTAGATCGAGAAGGTAAGACCCGCTACATAGAGCCTCAGCTCTCCGATGAGGCCGAAGCATATATCCAGATATGAGCGGGGGACCAGCGCCAGAATCAGATAGAACGGGTCCCCTATGACATGATAGTGAAGCGTCAGCATGACATCCGCCCCGTAACCGATGGTGCTGTCGTAGGAGGGAAGGTCGATTCTGTGCTCAAATATCAGCGTCTTAATAAAATTACGTATGTAATCTCCCCAATAGAGAAAGGCATTGTAGTCCTGGGGCAGGCCGTCGGAGGCCTTCATGGGGAGCTTCCCGTTCAGGAAGAAAAACGACAGATGCACGGCGGCAAAAACCGCAAACACCAGGGTATAGATCAAATAATATTTAAGCCGGGTCCGTTTTTCACGCATCGGCATATCCTTCGTGTACTGACGGCGTCAGGAATTCCAGCTTTACAGAAAGGAAGTGTTTTTTCAGGCACTCAGAGATAACCCTGTTCCTGTCCTCCCCTGCAAAGCCCTCTTCCGCCGCGCTGAAATAAGACTCCATCATATTTTTATTGAAGCCGTCGAAGCCGGCGACGGCGATCTTTGTCCTGCCGGTCTCCTTTAAGAGCGACAGCAGCATCATTGTGGAATCGTCGCAGTAAATATCGTCAAAATATGAAAGATTGTTGTATGAGAACATGTATCTCCCCTCTATGTTGTCATTGGAAAGATTGGAGGTAATGAGCAGCCTGTCAGGGGATACATTTATCTGGTCATAGCGCTTGCCACTGGTGCAGAAAACATAGTCCGCATCCATGAAGGAGGGCTCAAAATTCACCGAAATAACGCAGGTTTTTTTATTTTCCCCAAGCCTCTTTATCTCATCCTGCTTCTGTTTTATCGAAGCTCCGGGGGCCAGCACCAGTATTTTCTCATAGGCCTCCAGCTCCTTAGAGAGGGCCTCGACCCCTGCGGCATCGTCCACCTCGACATTCATATACTGCTTATAGAGCCTCTCGATATACTCCTTATTGAACATCTCGGCTTCGCTTCTCTCCACCTGCGAAAGTATCCGCTGGATGTCTTTGGTGGTCAGACGGCCGCGACCTGCCAGATATTCGGCGTAGGTCCTGTGGAGACCGAATTTTGCCGAAAGAGAGTAGGGTATCGAATAACCCCAGGGCTCACGGGCCTTGATGGGCGCAATACAGGTATCTATCGCGTCCAGCGCGGGCTCTATCGAATAAGAACACCCGTATTCTATGTTGAGATGATCCATTATCTGCTCAATGCAGAGATTTCCCGGAACCCTCCCCATTCCAAGAAGGGAGCCATCGATGCTGATATTCCGCTTGGGGTTTCTTATCTCAAGGAAATGCTGGGCCAGCGAATAGGCCAGGCCCAGATTCTCATGCAGATGAACGCCGATACAGATATCCGGGTCCAGGTTATGGTCCACCATATAATACACATGCGAAAGGTCGGAGCAGCGCATCACCCCAAAGGTATCGACTATCGAAAAGCCATAGGGGTGCAGCTCGTTGACCTTGTGTATGACCTCCAGATACTGCTCGTCCGTATAGACATTGCAGTTTACCGGATTAATATAACACTTGTAACCTTTATCCATCAGGATTTTGGCGGCGTTTAATCCCCAATCCAGACGATGCCGTTTGAAGGACAGACGGATAAATTCCACCGTCCCGTCACAGGGCTCGATGTGCTCGACGTCAATAAAATCGGCCATCAGGGAAAAATGGGAAACACCCTTATCCTTAGGCAGAATCCTCTTCACGTCCTCGATTTTATAGTAACGTGCGCTATCTTTATCGCAGGCCTCCTCCCATAAAAAGCCGACCTCGATTATGTCTATCTGGGCGTCCACCAGCTTTTTCACTATGTACTTTATCTTGTCCTCGCCAAACCTTCCGTCAACTATATGGCCGCCGTCTCTTAAGGTACAATCGAGAATCTTAATATCTCCCTGCATTTTTTCTCCGATCAGGACAGTCCGTCCCTCTTTCTGATCAATTCCTCCACCTCGGGTATCTGTTCGGGCAGATCCACCCCTATTGTCGGCAGATCGCTTATCCCGAGCCTGATCTTTCTCCCGTGCTGAAGGGCCCTTATGGGCTCGACACCGTTTTCGCCAATCTCCAGGTCTGTCTGCCCCCAGGAGAGGAACTCGATCAGGAAATCCCTGGTATAGGCATAGAGCCCCACCAGCAGGTACGCGTCAGCCTTGTCAAAATTATAGGGTATCGGCGCCCTTGAAAAATACATGGCATCGCCGTTTAAGTCGCAGACGGCTTTGACCACGCCGTATTTCTCCCACTCGGTCTTCTCGTCTATCCTGGTCCTCAGCGCCGCATATTCCACGCCCTCGTCCAGGACTATATGCAGTACCTGTCTTATAGCCTCAGGCTCTATAAGGGGCTCGTCGCCCTGTATGTTTAAGTAGATGTCCCCGTCAGTACGCTCAGCGACCTCAGCCACCCTGTCGGCCCCTGTAACGTGCTCTCCGGTCATCATATAATTCATGCCGTACTGCCTGCAGCAGTCCGCTATGCGCTCGTCGTCGGTGGCTACCACCAGCTCGTCTATCTCCTCAACCTTTTTGGCCTGTTCATAGACCCACCAGACCATGGGTTTGCCGAGTATTAAAGCCAGAGGCTTGCCCGGATAGCGGCTGGACTGGTATCTGGACGGAATAACACCTATTATTTTCTTCTTCATTTGCTTATCTCCCTGTTCAATATTCGTTTAAGTATCCTCACGGTATTCTCTTCCGCATCGGGTTCCCAGAAATATTTCGCCGCGGCGCGGACATCGATGGCGTTGCCGCTGTCAATGTAGGAATACAGCTCGTCCGCATTGTCCACGACGTGAGCGAAACCCTTTTCGTAAACTCCCATTATGTCCGTTGCCAACGGATGTCTCAATATATAGGTCTGCAATCCAAAGCCTATGCCTTCATAGAGGGCGGTGGATTTTACCCCCACCTGGGCATAGCTCTCTGCAAAAAGCTCATATATATTTTTTTCATTAGTATCGAGGACCGTAAGTCCGGAAGCCGCCAGTTCAGGGTACATTTCGCGCCAGGAGGAATACTCAATCGGGTGCAATTTAAACACCGCCTCCATGCAATCATTTGACATTTTTGCAATTTTTCTTGCAAAATCTATGGCTAAAAGGCTCAAATCGCGTCCATAGACCAATCCACTTATGAAAACAACTGTTTTTTTACCCTTGTCCGCGGCTCCTTCTGTTTTGCCGTACTGCCTTAGCTTCTTTTCAAAATTATACTGTCCGGCCACAAAAAAACGCTCGTTCTTGGATATGGGGGGCCTGGCAAAATCCTTCCAGTACTCCGAAAAGGTCAGGCAGAAGTCCGCATACTGCCTCTCCCGCACTCCGTCAGGGTATTTCGAGTTTTCGGTAAGTATGCTGTGCTGTATCTCCACGGTAGGGATATCCAGCTCCTTGCAAAGCTCGTTAAACAGCTTGGCCTCAAAGCTTTTTCCCACTACCTCCACAAGCATTTTGGGCCTTAATTCTGTCAAAAAACGCTTGTAATGTTTCTTTCTGTATCTGTAAAAACAGCATAAGACCGTAATTCTTTCATACAGAGCCCTTTTGTTTATGGATATTTCAAGCCTCTTTTCAAGCTCTTCCAGCGGCTTTTCCAGAATATGCCTGGCTTTTCCGGTTATCTGCGCGTAGGCCTTCGGGCGAAACTTTTTATATAACAGCCGATACACATAGCTTTTAGCCACGATTCTGTCAATATAGACCAGATTTTTCGTGTATGCGGGCTCAAAATGCTTATGATCGACGTAGAGCCTCTCTAAGGACACAGAATTGGGGAAACGGTCCGTAAGGAAGTCGGTGTAGGGGCAGACATAAACATCGCCCTCTTTGACCCTCCTGGGATGGTTTAAGATGAGCATATCCACATCCTTTAGCGCTGTCTTCTCCGTCTTCTTCCAAAGCTTTAAAAATAGCTGTAATTTGTTGTCTGCCTCTCCGGTTTCCCTGAAGTAGTCCCTGTCTTCCCCGCTCAGCGTGCTTAAAAGGTTATTTACGAAGTCTCTGCGAATGTATGGGTAAAATTCAAAGCCCGAGATATTACAGACCTTAAAAAGGTCAAATTCGGCCTCCCATGGATAAAAAATCTCTTCAAAGCTCAAGTTGACCGCTCCAAAATCAAAATTTGTGATAATATAGGATATTGAATTTCATCAGAAATTCAATATCCGTATTCGACCAGGCGACCGGCTTGTCGGTCGG
This sequence comes from Lachnospiraceae bacterium, assembly GCA_017453965.1. Classification (GTDB taxonomy): domain Bacteria; phylum Bacillota; class Clostridia; order Lachnospirales; family Lachnospiraceae; genus NK4A144. The sequence continues at coordinate 6,229 of JAFTEI010000215.1, read as the reverse complement.
CGTGTCCGGCGAAGCCGGATTTCCGAACGCATTTTCCGATTTTGCGTTCGGAAAGTCATAGCTTTATAAACTCACGATAATAAACACATTATATATATTAAAAAATGAATTCACAACCCATAATTATAAGCTGCATAGTTACAAGCTACAAGCGCGAAAAGCGCGTTGTAAAAAGAGCCCTGGACAGCATCCTTGCGCAGACCTTTAAGGACTATGAGATCCTGCTCATAGACGACAACCGGGGGGAGTGTTCCGAAACGTTTTCGGAGGCCCTTGAGGAGCTCTGCTCCCTGTCTGACAAGATCCGGCTCTTTAAGACCGAGGGCGGCCATGGAGCCCAGCGCGCCCGAAACACCGGCATACTTCACGCCTCGGGAAAGTATCTGGCTTTTCTGGACGACGACGACGAATGGCTCCCCACGAAGCTGGCCAAACAGGCCGCGGTCCTGGATGCCGATCCCTCCATAGGGATGTGCTACTGCAACTCAATGGTTGTAAACGAGGGCTTCGACCCGCCGAAGGTTATAACCAAAAAGGCCGGCACCTTTATGACGTACGCCACATACCGGGACATGCTGCGGCGCGACAACGTCGGCAGCACCTCCAAGGCCATGATCAGGGAAAACGTTTTCGAAACCATCGGAGGCTTCGACGAAAGCTTCCCCGCCAGGCAGGATTACGAGATGTGGATAAGGATCTCGAAGAGCTTTAATATCCGCGGAGTGGACGAAATACTCGTCAAATATCATATATCGGGCGGCAACGAACAGATCTCAAAGAATTGGGACAACTGTATAGATGGACACACGAAGCTCTACATGAAATACAAGGCTGACATAGACAGAGACCCAAGGGCAAGGTTCAATATCCTCTTCTACCTGGCCCACTATCACCGCATGAAGGGCAACAGCCTGAAGGCCTTGGGATACTATATAAAATCCTTTTTTACATCTCCCGCCAGCTTCTGGGAGATGGGGCTGATCAAATTAAACCAGAAAAAGGGCGAGGCCGTTTGAGCCTCACCCTGATCCATTTACGAAATCCCTGTTTTCGTAGCGAGCTTGCAGCCTCGGAGAGGCTTCTCACGCCGCGCTCCTCTCACCCGTCAGGCTCCAGTATCTTGTCCGTCTGTACTCCCGCCTTGACCGATATCTTAAGTCCATGGTCACAATAGTTGCAGGCTTCGGCGTAATCAGACAGGTAAAACTCCTTAAACTGCTGCTGAAATTCCTTTGCGGTGCGCTTCTTTCGTATATCGAACCAGTCGTGCGGCGCGTCCATAAAGCCGAGATCGGTCAGATGCGCTCCCCTCGCGCAAAGATACATCTTTCCATTTAGCATGGTTCCGCAGTATCTCGAAGAATAGCAGTTGTTATATTCTATTTTAAGCTGTTCTTTGCTCTTTCCCCTGTATTTGGTTCCTCCAGGAACGACCCAGTCCGTATCCTTTTTATGGGTGTACCTGATATTCTGGCTCTTCAGAATTTCTATGAGCTGCGGGATCTTCTGCGTAGAGACCCCGTAATCGCTTATATGAAGCACGATCTTCCTGTGCCTGAGCCTTTTCATGACCTCTTCGTCGGGAATGACCGTGCCGTTTGTGGTGAGGCTTAAATACATTACCGCAGGATGGTCGATGACTGCATCAATAACAGTTGTTAGCTCCGGATAAATAAAGGGCTCCCCGCCCAGAAGGGACAGCTTCACACAGGTATCTATATTGTCCAGGAAGGCCCTTATATCCGAAATAAGCTGCTCAGAAGGGATATGATAGGGACTGAGGTAGTAGGGCATGAGGTTATTGCAGTTTTCACACCTCAGGGTACACTTCGTCGTCATGATTATCACGATGTTGGCGAAGATCTGCTTATTCGGCAGCAGCGAATCCTTAAACACCCTGAAATACTCTCCGAGAGGCTTTTTCCCGGGGATCATGTTCATCAGGCAGTTGAAATTCGGCCTTACGACCGCTTTAAAATAACTTCTCATATTTTATCCTTGACCGTTTCTTGATCTATATTTTGTATAATTCTATTTACTATACCACAACTGAAATTTCTTGTATAGTTGTGACAGAGGTGGCCGTGCATTATGCAGACCCGAGGTTTGGCCGGATCACAGCAATAAACAGGATTTGCGGACGGAGTTGTATGGATAAAAATACTTGATTTATCAATATCCGTCTGATATACTCGTGACAAATCAACAAAAACTGATTTTATCACTTGAATACGGAGGTGATATTGATGAATGTAGGCGGCATTTCAATGGCAATCTCCCAGATTGACACAAAGAGCAGTGTGGGAGTCGCTATGTTGAAGAAAAACATGGAGAACAACGAGCAGGTAGGCACGGCCATGATCAAGATGATGGATAAGACCCTTGAGCTTACCGCAAATCCCAATGTTGGAAGCAACTTTGACGTAAGCGTATAGGATATTGAATTTCATCAGAAATTCAATATCCGTATTCGACTAGGGACTTGCAAAGCAAGTCGCGTGTCCCGCGGAACGCGGGATTCCTGAACGCATTTCCGATTTTGCGTTCAGGAAGTCATAAAAGCCCGTAGTTGATTTTTAAAGAACGTTCCGAAGTGTAATTCGGGACGTTCTTTTTTGCAAAAAAATGAGTTATTGACAGTGCTCAAAGTAAATTAATATAATGATAAAGACGTTTTAATAATAACCTGTGGACCTTTGCCCTGACCCGAAAACCGGGCAGCCGGGCAGAGAACAGGCATAAAAATCGGAGGTGTGTAATGGGTTTAATTCAGGCGATTGCCGGTTCTGCCGGCGGAGTTTTGGCTGACCAATGGAGAGAGTTCTTTGTATGCGAATCAATGGATGCCGATGTGCTGATCACCAAGGGTGAGCACAGAACGCAGAAGCGCAGCTCCAATACAAAGGGCAGCGACAATTTAATAACAAATGGTTCTGTAGTTGCGGTGCACGAAGGACAGTGCATAATTATCGTTGACCAGGGAAAAATAGTCGAGATCTGTGCCGAGCCCGGCGAATATACCTACGATACCTCCACAGAGCCCTCCATCTTCTATGGCGGCCTCGGAAAAGGCATACTGGACAGCTTTAAGCAGTTCGGAAAAAGAATAGGCTTCGGCGGCGATACAGGAAAGGATCAGCGCATATATTTCGTAAATATCAAGGATATCCTTGGAAACAAATACGGCACGCCCAGTCCGGTTCCCTTCAGGGTAGTTGACAACAATATCGGCCTCGATGTGGACATTTCCATCCGCTGTCACGGCGAATATTCCTACCATATCGACGATCCCATTCTTTTCTACAAGAATATAGCGGGAAATGTGGAGAGTGAGTACAGGCGCGAGGATCTGGATTCACAGCTCAAGAGTGAGCTTTTGACGGCCCTTCAGCCCGCCTTCGCAAAGATATCCGAGATGGGCATCCGTTACAGCGCACTTCCCGGCCACGCCGACGATATCGCAGACGCCTTAAACGACGTCCTGTCCGATAAATGGGGCAAAATCTATGGAATATCAATCGTTACTTTTGGTGTAAGCTCTGTAAATGCATCGGAAGAAGACGAAAAGATGATAAAGGAGCTGCAGAGGAACGCAACCTTAAGAAACCCGAACATGGCAGCAGCACATCTGGTCGGCGCACAGGCACAGGCGATGCAGGATGCGGCAAACAACCAGAACGCAGGCCCGATGATGGCCTTCGCCGGAATGAATATGGCAGGTCAGGCAGGCGGTATGAACGCCGCACAGCTCTTCCAGATGGGCCAGCAGCAGCAAAATGTACAGCCGGTTCCGGCTCCCCAGCCTCAGCCCGCACAGCCCGTACAGCCCGCTCCTGCCCCCGCAGCCGGAAGCTGGACCTGTTCCTGCGGCAATGTAAACACCGGAAAATTCTGCTCCAACTGCGGTCAGCCCAATCCCAACGGAGAATGGACCTGCAGCTGTGGAAACGTCAATAAAGGCAAATTCTGTTCCAACTGCGGAAAGCCCAGACCGTAAAGGGCTTAAATATCAAGTGTTTCTTTCAGGGCTCCGATTATCGCCTCTCTGGAGGCGGCAACGGAGCCCTGTATCATTTCCGGTTTACCGCCGCCCTTGGCGCCCAATTTTTCATTTAAAAACCTTCCCACTTCCCTGCAATCCCTGTTTTTACTGCCTATTATATATTGATAGCTTGTGTTATCTTCTGTCGAAAAGACTCCACAGACTCCATCAAACCTTTCAACGAGAGCGTTGACGGCATTCCTCTGGATTTTCGAATTTGAGATGCTCTCAAATAATATAACATCAGATTTAATATCGCTTATATTTCTTATCTTCTCTTCCATAAGCCCGCTCTGGGCCTGGAAAAGATCGGCCTTCAGGCTCTGGATAGTCTCGTTAAACCTTTTAACACCGTCCGCTATTTTATCGGGAGCCTCCGAGGTCAGCCTTGCGACCTCATCTGCATTCTTAAAGACCGTCTGAACATATTCCAGGGCCCTTGAGCCGCAGAGAAACCAGATTCTCGTCCCCTCCTTCCACTTAATAGCTTTTGTTATTTTTATGAGACCCACCTCTCCCGTATGGTGTACATGCGGTGCACAGCAGGCGCATTTATCTATATCTCCTATAGTAACTATCCTGACCGCCCCCTCGATCTCCTTTTTGCTCCTGTATTCCAGCCTCTCCAGCTCTTCATCCGGCAGGTACTCTGCCCGGATCTCCAGATTGGCATATACGGCCCTGTTTGCCTTAAATTCGAGCTCCAGGAGCTCAGCTTCCGTTAAATAACGAGATGTATCCAATGTCACCGTATTGTCCGAGAGGTGAAAGCCTACGTTTTCCGATTCATATTCATTATGAAGGATACCGGAAAGTATATGCTCTCCGGTATGATTCTGCATATTGGAGAAGCGCTTGTCCTAGTTCACATGTCCCCGGACTGTTTTCCCCTTTATTAAAGTGCTTTCGGCCTCCTCGCCATATCTGATTGTATGTGTTATTGTATCGCCCGATATTTGAACGTCCACGGCCTCAAAACCCTCTATATTCCCTGTGTCAGGGCTCTGTCCGCCCTCCTCCGGAAAGAAAAGCGTCCTGTCCAGAATCAAATAAATGCATTCGTTATCTTTACTGACCCCGACAATTTCCGCACTGAACTCCGTTGCATAGGCATCTTCATCGTACATTTTAATAGTAACGCCCGAAATCCTTTCCTGTGTTCCCTGTAATCCCTTAAAATCTGTCATTTTCCGTCACCTCACAAGTATTAAACGAGCCAATACCGGCATTTTTAAGATCCTCCTCAAAGGCTCTGAAATCTATATAATGATAGCCTGGCTGCCACCCATCCACCACCCTTAATACAGGATAGTCCTCATTTCCGGCTCTCCATACGGAATATCCCGAGACCGTAATAGTGTGATCCCGGTAAAATCCACGGGCCAGGCTCATTAATAACGGTCGGTTTCTATCAATCTCCCTCCTTACAGTGTTTATATCCCAGGTATAAACGCCCTTGCACCGGGCTCTGTAGCCGTAGGCCGCAAATCCGTCCCTCATTATATCATCTATTTTTGTCGGAAAGGTTCCCCTTATATCATTATAGCCGTAATTTTTACTAATTTTTTCAATAACGAGATATATTTTATAAATATCGTCTGTTACTTGTGTTAGGCCCGTTTTTTTGCCATAATAATCAATAACTCTCGCTACCGATACCAGAGAACAGTTGTTAGTTTTTCGGCCACTGATTTTTTCCATCATGCTCCTCTCAATCACCAGGGCCTTACCCCTGTCAACGAGCTTGGGTAACTCATGATATCTTTCCGAAAGGTATTTTTTGATGTTTACAAAGCCTCCATAGGCTTCCTTTTGTTACTTAATATAATCCAAGTTATTTTATCCTTCCTGCTTCCTCTGCGCTATATACGTGCTATGTAATCATAGGTATTCCAATGATGTACCCGGAGTGATATGCGCAAAAATTTGGCATTCTGGCCTCAACCTGTGGTAAAATGAGACCTCGATAGCCGTAAAATGAATTATATCATTAGTACACAGGAGTCTTCTATATGAAAAAATATTTCAATCTTTTTCTCGCTTTTGCCCAGATAGGCGTTACGACCTTCGGAGGCGGAATTGCAATGCTTCCTATCCTCCAGCGCGAGCTTGTGGACAAGAGACATTGGACCACCGAGGAGCAGCTGGCCGATTATTATGCCATCGGGCAATGCACCCCGGGTATAA
>JAFTEI010000214.1 GCA_017453965.1 Lachnospiraceae bacterium | reverse complement strand
GGATATACACGAGCTTTTTCAGGTGGCGGATGAAAACAGGCTCATGTCGCCCAAGTCGACCTGGTTTGAGCCGAAGCTGCGCAGCGGCCTGTTCATACACAAATTCTGAATTTGTAAAGAAGAGGGGAAGGCGTTTGAAGCTCCTGCGCGTGAAACATTTTTTCAGAACTAAACGCCCATCTCATGCCACATGACACCACCATAAATAAAAGTGGGCGTTTAGTTGGCGATTTTGTGATGCAAATTCGACTTCGTCGAACACAAAATCGCTGCTAAACTCGGGATTTTGCTTTGCAAAACCCTCGCGGAATAGTGGCTTGCAAAAGATACTTTCAGAGTACATTAAACAATTTTAAGGAGATACAAAAGCTATGCAGAAGAAACTCTATGACCTTATGGATTGGGCTGAGATAGAAGCGGTGACCTACACTGAGGAAGCTCATCCCAGGACCATCCTTGGAGCGAAGGCCCACGGAAGCAATACCCTGATACAGCTTTTTGTTCCGGGAGCCGAGAGTGTATGCGTACACGTCGACGGGGCGAAGTCGGCCCAGAAATGCGAAATGGCGGATGAGGACGGCTTCTTTGCCTGCCTCGTAAAGAGGAAGCTGCCCTTTAAATATAAGGTCGAGGCGGTCACGGAGAATGGCAAGGTCAGCTTTTACGATCCGTACCAGTTTCCGGCTGTGACTACCAAGAGGAGGATAAGCAAGTTCCTTTCGGGCTCCGACAACAAGGCCTATGAGCTTTTCGGAGCGCATTATACAGAGCTCGAGGGAGTTAAGGGAATGCGCTTTACGGTATATGCTCCGGAGGCGATGAGGGTCAGCGTGGTCTGTGACAAGAGCTCCTGGAGCGGCGGCATGTTCCAGATGGAGAACCTCTATGACACAGGCGTTTTCGAGCTCTCTATCCCGGAAATAGCTCCCGGAGAGCTGTATAAATACGAGATAAAGACAGGGGACGGGCGGGTCATTTTAAAGACTGACCCCTATGCCTGTGAATATGAGCAGACTCCCGAGGCCGCGGGAAAGGCCGGAGAAGCCGGGGACTTTAAGTGGACCGATGAAAAGTATCTCAAGGACCTTAAGGGGAAGGACAGGAGCGGCAGCCCGTATACGGTATATGAGGCCCAGTGCGGCGCCTTTCGCGAGGAGGGCAAGGACGGCTTAAGGTATAAGAACTATAAAAAGATCGCCGAGGAGCTCTATTCGCATATAAAGTCCATGGGCTATCAGGCTCTCGAGCTTCTTCCGATAGCGGAGTACCCCGAGGATAAGAGCCTGGGCTTCAACGCGGTGGGCTTCTTTGCCCCTACGGGACGCTTCGGAACTCCCGAGGAATTTAAATATCTTGTAAATTACATGCACGAAAAGGGAATCGAGGTCATCCTCGAGCTCTCCATTTCCTCCTATCCCAGGTTTGAAGAGGGGCTGTATCTCTTTGACGGAGGCCCCCTCTATGAAAACGCTGATGCGAGGCGTGCGGACAGGGCGGACGGAAATATCAATTTCGACTTTTCCAAGCCCGAGGTCAGGAGCTTCGTAATGTCGAGCATCTTTTTCTGGGCCGAAAATTACCATGTGGACGGAATTAAGCTCTACGGCCTGTCCTCGATGCTCTACCACGATTTCGGCAAGCAGAACGGCTCCTGGCTACCGAATATATACGGCGGAAGCGAGAACCTTGAGGCGGTGTCCTTCTTAAGGGAGATGACGGGGAGCTTTCACAAAAAATATCCGGGCAGGCTCCTTATCGCCGCGGACAGCTCCTCTTATGGTGAGCTGACCGGAGACACCTACGAGTCCGAGCATGCCCTGGGCTTTGATTATTGCTGGAATCTGGTGTTCTCCGACAATCTGAGGTCATATATGTCTTACGATCCGCTGTACAGGACCCACCACTACGACGAGCTGGTCTTTCCGCCTGTGATAGCGGGCTCGGAGAAATTCATCCTGGGCTTTTCGCACTGGGATGTGTCCGGAGACAAGGGCGGGCTTATCAGCACCATGAGCGGCAGTCAGGACGAGAAGGAGGCCAATTTCAAGACGCTTCTGGCCCTGCAGTATGCCTATCCCGGGAAGAAGCTCATCTTCATGGGGCAGGACTGCGGAAGGCCCCAGGGCTTCGGAGAGGACTATATCTACAGGAGCGCGGACAGCGACTCGGAAAAAATGCTGGAGGGCTATGTCAAGGACCTCTTAAAGCTCTATAATTCCCACCCCGCACTCTATGAGGACGGGCTGGACATCGATCAGAGCTTCGAATGGATAAACTGCATATCCCCGAAGGAGAATATAATAGTCTTTGCCAGACATTCGAAGGATAAGGAGGAGACCCTCCTCTTCGTCTTCAATTTTGAGAATATACCGAGAAAGAATTACAGGATAGGGGTTCCCCTTCCCGGAAAATACAAAGAGATATTCAATTCCGACGCAGAGGAGTACGGCGGCTTTGATTTCAGGACCTTAAAGATAAGGAAGTCCGAGGAGGTAGACTATGACGGCCGGAAGCATTCGATCCTGATAAAGGTCCCTCCCCTTGCGGTCTCCGTTTATAAGCTGGAGAATCAGTCATGAGCGCCAACCAGGCCAGTCAGGGCACTGTCTCCAATATCGTCGACCTTACCGAGGAGCTGAGCGAGGTCAGCAATATTGACGACGTAAAGGAAATGGTTGCCGAGAAGGGCGTCATCAGCCAGTATTTTTCAACGCTTCCCGAGAAGCTCCTGCATTTGGGAATAAAGATCCTCATAAGCGCCATCTTCGTTTTTGTCGGGCTCAAGCTTATCGGAGCCATAAGAAAGCTGGTAAGACATTCCATGGAGCGCTTCGGGGTGGAGACCTATCTTATACACTTCGTGGATAGCGTCCTGAAGGTAGCCATGTATGTGCTGCTGGCGGTTGTCGTTGCCGGAAATTTCGGAGTGAACTCAGCCTCCATCGTGGCGGTGGTGGGCTCCGTGGGCATCACCATAGGTCTTGCGCTCCGGGGGAGCCTCGCGAACTTTGCGGGAGGAGTCCTGATACTCATATTGAAGCCCTTTAAGGTGGGCGATTACATCCTTGAGGATACGCATAAGAACGAGGGCAAGGTCCAGGAGATCAAGCTCTTTAATACCACGCTTCAGACCTACGACGGGAAAGCGGTGGTGATACCCAACGGCCTTTTGTCCAACGACTCGATTACAAATTATACGGGACTCAACAGGAGGATGATAGACCTGTCGGTGGGCATAGACTACAGCGCCGATATAAAGAAGGCCAAGGAGGTCATACATGAGGTCATGAAGGAGGACCCCGCTGTTTTGGAGGACAGCGAGCCCATCGTATTTGTCAGGAGCCTCGGGGATTCCTCGGTGGTCATGGGAGGGAGGCTCTGGGTGGCCGCGGACGACTATTTTCCCACGCTATGGCGGCTGAATGAGAACGTCAAGCTGGCCCTGGATGCGAATAATATTACAATTCCGTTCAATCAGCTGGATGTACATCTGGACGGGGTAAAGGGATCATGAAGACTAAGACACTGGTATTTACCAATAATAAAGGCGGTTCCGGGAAGTCCACTACCTGTGCGAATGTCGCATACTCCCTCAATGAGCAGGGCTGCAGGGTGCTGGCGATAGATACCGATATGCAGATGAACCTCACCCTTTCCTTTTTCGAGGAGGAGAGGGTCATGGAGTTCAACGAGGGGGAGAACAACCTCTATAAGGGGGTGCTCCGCTCCGGGAATTTGGAGGACTGCATTTTTGAAACCGGCTACAGGGGCCTCGATATAATACCCTCGTCTATACTCATGAGCGGCATAGAGGAGGTCCTGTATAAAAGAGGGGGAAGCCGGGAGATATTAAAGGGGCTGCTAAAGAGCACCGTGGATTCGGGGAAATATGACTTCATCCTGATAGACGCCCCGCCAACTCTCGGGCTTTGGGTCAGGAATATCCTAAACGCCGCCGACGGGGTGGTGATACCGGTGGAGGCTTCACCCTGGGGGCTTTTCGGTCTGGCAAATATGATAGACTATGTAAATGAGGCCTCAAAGGACAATAAAAAATTAAAGATCTGTGGTATAGTAGTGACTAAGGTGGATGTGAGGAAGAACTATTTCCACCAGACAGAGGAGCTGCTGTCGGATATGGAGGATATAAGGGTCTTTAAAAGCTTTATCCGCGTGGACAGCAGTATAGAGTGGGCGCAGGACAATTCGATGCCTGTGGGCGCATATAAAAAGAATTCCCGCAGCGCGAAGGAGTATAGGGAGCTGGCAATGGAACTCCGGGCTGCGATTTAGGTTTACAAACATAGCTGGCAGCCCTGGCTCATTTGCCCTTGGCAAATGAGTCACCACGTT
>JAFTEI010000213.1 GCA_017453965.1 Lachnospiraceae bacterium | reverse complement strand
TCCTTAATATAAACTATATGTGATTTCAGGGCAAGTGCGGGGCGGAGCTCGATGTCATGCTTCACGTCGCGTGACGGCCAGAGGCCGTAGAGAGTGATGCCGGCACGCACCATATCCATGTTTGCCTCCCTTATCTCCACTATGCCCGCGGAGTTTGAGGAATGCTTAAGCCAGAAATCTATGCCTGCCCCGTGGAGAAGCTCTACATAGTCGTTAAACTTTTTTATCTGCTCATAAGTAGGGATTTTATCCCTCTGGTCGGCCTTTGAGAAGTGGGTAAATATGCCTTCCATCACGAGATTCGGAAGTCCCGCTATCTCCTGTACCAGCTCCACGCTGGATTCATCGGCTTCCACGCCTATGCGTCCCATGCCTGTTTCCACCGCCAGATGGACATATACCCTCCTGCCCTGTCTTACTGCTTCCTCGGAGAGCTCGCGTGCCATGTCTTCTTTAAAGACTACAGGCCTGATGTCATTGGCTATTATATCCTCGTAGCTTTCGGGGAAGGTGTAGCCCAGGACCAGTATGGGCTTTTCGATGCCGTTGTTCCTTAAGATCATGGCTTCCTCGTCGGTTGCCACGGCATAGCCCCAGAGGTAGTCGAGGTCTTCCAGCTCCCTTGCCACTGCCACGGCTCCGTGCCCGTAGGCGTCGGTCTTTACCACGGCCAGCATTTTCGTGCCCCGCTTTATATTGCGGTGCATGCTCTCCATGTTGAATCTGATCGCGTCAAGGTCGATCTGCAGGTATAAGCGTTTGTTTTCTTTCATAAAGTATCGTTCTCCTCCGGTTCCGGGTCTGTATGAACTGCACAGAAAACATATACAGTCCCAGAACCTTACCTTATCGAATGTATTTAATTATATCCCCCGCCAGCATGTGGTCGGCGCCCAGGGCGGCGCAGGCCTCGTCTCCGGCCCTGCCGTGGAGCGCACAGCCCAAAGCTGCGGACATAAAGCTGTCCGCGCTCCTGCCGCGGATGGAAGCTATCATGCCGGTAAGCACATCTCCGGAGCCCGCCGTAGCCATGCCGTTGTTTCCGTTCGTATTTATTATCACATCCCCCTTGGGCGAGGCGATGATGGTGCGGGCATCCTTAAGCACCGTGATAACCCCGTAGGATTTGGAAAAATCACAGGCCGTAGATATGAGATGCGCCGATATCTCCTCCACGGCTATGCCCGTAAGCCGGGCCATCTCACCCAGATGAGGCGTCACTATTATATCAGCCGAAGCATCCGCCAGCATATCCACCTCAGCGGATATCAGGTTCAGCGCATCGGCATCCAGGATAAGGGGCACATCCGCGCCGGAAAGTATGTATTTCAGTATATCCCTGGCGGAATCAGACCTTGAAAGTCCCGGCCCTACCGCTATGGCATCACACCAGTCCATTGCCTCCTTAAGGGACTTCTCATCCATATGCTCATCATAGGTATTGACGATGGCTTCGGGAAGCGCGGTCTGTACTATCTGCCTGTTGCTCTCATCGGTATAGACCCTGACCATGCCCGAGCCAGACCTCATGGCTGCCTCCGCGCAGAGGATAGCGGCTCCCGCCATGCCCTTTGAGCCCGCGACTATGAGTATCTTGCCGTAAGAGCCTTTATTAGTATAGGGCTGCCTTGGTGGAAGCGATATCTCAGCGTCATGGAAGATATGTATGTCAGCATCCTTCTCCATGGCTGAGACCGGTATGCCTATGTCCTTAAGGGTGACCTCACCGGAGTATAGAGCCCCGGGAAAAAGCAGATGCCCCGCCTTGAAGGCTCCGAAGGCCACCGTCCTGTCCGCCTGTACCGTAGCCCCGTCCTGTATCTGCCCGGTGGACGCGTCCACGCCCGTAGCCATATCCATCGCAAGGACAAAAGCCCCCAGCTCATGGGCCTTATTGATATATGCCACCGCTTCCTTAAAGTCTCCCCCTATCTTACGGTTCAGCGAGATGCCAAAGACGGCATCCACTATGACATCATATACCTCCTCAGGCAGCCTGTCCGATATCTTAACCTGCGGATATATCTTATTAAGGAGTTCTGTCTGCTTTTTAAGCCCCACGCTCCTTTTATCCTTATCCCCCAGTATCACCACATCGGGATAGATATCCCGCTCTGACAGTATCCTTGCCAGGGCGACTCCGTCCCCGCCGTTATTCCCGGGACCGCATACGATGAGGAAGCTGAGCCCCTCCGTATAAGCCGCCTCGTCCAGCACCTGATAAGCCGCTATCGCAGCGCGCTCCATCAGTATATCCTGGCCCAGTCCTATCTCCTCCTGCGTGTATCTGTCCGCCTCCTGCATCTTCGCAGCCGTAAGCACCGGTATCATCCTCATGCACCTCCCGCCATCTTCTGTGCCGCCCTCTCCTTTGCCTCCGCAGCCCGCTTCTGCTCAGCCTTTGCCTCCGCAGCCTCCATAAGCTGTCTCTTCTTATCCTCCACGTCATATTTAATATCAAAGATATTTATGACATCGGAGCCGAATATGTCATTCATGTAGCTGTAAAGCTCCACGTTCTTCACTTCCATCTGCTGCTTCTTGATGATGTTGCGCTTTAATTCCATGCGCATGGACTTGATCCAGGCGCTGATATCCTCGATGTCCTCAGTATTGGACAGAAACTCGTCATAGCAGATCTCCATGGAAAGCAGCATCAGCTTGAAGTTTTCCTCGTCGATGAGCCTGGGCAGGTCGAGGATCGCATCGTCATATTCCGCCAGGCGCTTATTCACCTGGTCTATCATCTTCTTGCTCTCGTCGATCTTTTTCTGATGGGAGGCGTCGATAGGCTGCCCCTCTTCGGGCATGTTGGCGACGATCTCATTCATCAGGTTGTTCTTGATCTTTTTAAGGTCCTTGACCTCGTTCGTGATCCTGCCCTGCTCTTTCAAGAGATCATTAATACGACCCTCCAGCTTCTTCATCTCGGGAGTCATATTCTTCTCGAAAAGCCTGTACCATTTATTATCGAGAGTCAGTATCGGTATTTTTTTGCCCTTAAGGACGGTCTGAAATTCATCTTTAGCCATGTGAACTCTAAACGCTTTGACGCTCGAAGTAAATTTTTGATATTATGATTAAGGTATCAAAAGCCCGATTTTATTTAATACGGATTGTTCCGTGCTTCGCACTCTCACAATCCGCCCCTCCATTCGCAATCCGTGGGGCCCCTGCCCCACTACTTGCTCCGGGATGCTGACGTGCATAGCACGTCAAAACGCATCCGTAAAACATCCACTGGATGTTTTACCATGTAGGGTGTGTCCAAAGTACTTGCCCCCACTGCAAGCAAGCTTGCGTGGTGTCAATTACTTTTGACACTTAAATCATATTATAATTTCTTGTATACTTAGTGTCAAAGAAAACAATAGCAAAACTATGTTTCTGCAGGTTTCGGGAATAAAAAAAACATATGACGGCACGGAGGTGCTGAAGGACTGCTCATTTCATATCGGGGAGAATGAAAAGTGCGCCCTCACAGGCGCCAACGGTACGGGGAAAAGCACCCTCCTTAAGATCATCGCCAAAGAGATCGAGGCCGACTCCGGTACCGTCACCGTAAAAAGCGGGGAAGAGATAGGATATCTCGCCCAGCAGGAGGCGGTAAACTCGGAAAACACCATCTACGATGAGCTCATGGAGGCAAAGCGTCCGCTCCTTGATGAAGAGGCGCAGATAAGAGCCCTTGAATCAAAGATGAAGGATCTCTCCGGCGATGAGCTTAAAAGCGCCATGGAAAGATACTCCTCCCTTACCCATCACTTTGAGATGAATAACGGCTTCGCGATACAGTCGGAGGTAACGGGTGTCTTAAAGGGTCTGGGTTTTTCAGAGGAGGAATTCAGCAAGGTTATCTCCACCCTCTCCGGTGGACAGAAAACAAGGGTCGCCCTTGCGAAGCTGCTGCTTTCCCACCCCTCACTCATAATGCTTGACGAGCCTACGAACCATCTGGATCTTCATTCCATAGAGTGGCTGGAGGGCTTCCTTGCGGGCTACAGGGGCGCGGTTCTTGTGGTGGCTCATGACAGATACTTCCTGGATAAGATAGCGGACAAGGTCATCGACCTTGACGACGGCATCTCCCGTACCTATATGGGAAACTACACGGCATTTTCCGAAAAGAAGAAGGCTCTGAGGGATGCGGCGTTAAAGGCCTACCTGAATCAGCAGGCAGAGATAGCCCATCAGGAGAAGGTGATAGAAAAGCTGAAATCCTACAACCGGGAAAAATCCGTAAAGCGGGCGGAATCCAGGGAAAAGCTGCTGGATCGCATGGAACGGCTGGATAAGCCGAAGGATACGGATGATGCCATGAAGCTTAAGATAACCCCGTCCATCAGGTCCGGTAAGGACGTATTATCCGTACAGGCTCTTAAAAAGTCCTATTCCCGGGAGCCTCTTTTTTCAGATGCTTCATTTGATATCACAAGGGGTGAAAGGGTCGCAGTCATAGGCAATAACGGAACCGGCAAGACTACCCTGCTTAAGATCCTTACAGGCCTTACCGATGCCGACTCCGGAAGCTTTTATCTCGGCACCAACGTGAAGATCGGCTACTACGATCAGGAGCATCAGGTGCTCCACCCTGAAAAGACACTGTTTCAGGAGATGTCCGATGACTTCCCTGACATGGATAATACCAGGATAAGGAACACTCTGGCGGCGTTCTTATTCTACGGAGAGGATGTCTTTAAGCAGGTAAAGGCTTTATCCGGAGGGGAGCGCGGAAGGCTCTCTCTTGCCAAACTGATGCTTTCAAAGGCGAATTTCCTGATCCTTGACGAGCCCACCAACCATCTGGATGCCACCTCCAAGGAGATACTTGAGAACGCGCTTAATGAATATGAGGGAACCCTGCTCTACGTTTCCCATGACCGCTACTTTATCAATCAGACAGCCACAAGGATACTGGAGCTCTCCGGCGGAAGGTTCACCAGCTATCCCGGAAACTATGATTATTATCTTGAAAAAAAGAACTCTCCGGCGGAGGCTGACAGCGCTCCTGCGGCGGAAGCTCCCAGTGAGAACAAGCTCTCATGGCAGGAGCAGAAAGCAAGGGATGCCGAAAAGCGCAAAAAGGAAAACCGCATTAAAAAAGTGGAAGCAGAGATCGCGGAGCTCGAAAACAGAAGCTCTGAAATAGAGGAGCTGATGTCCGATCCCGAAACAGCTACAGACGCGGAAAAACTCACCGTGCTTTCAAACGAAGCCGGTGAGCTTAATCTAAGGCTTGATGCACTTTACAACGAATGGGCGGAGTTAAACGAATAGCTTTTCAAGGCTCTCCCTTATCTTTTTTATGAATTCCTCAGTATTGCAGACGTGGATGTCTGTAAGCGTCGTAAGGTTCACGAGATCCTTTGTCATATAGCCTGACTCAATGGTGGAAAGCGTAGCCTTTTCCAGCTTATCGGCAAAATCCATAAGCTCCGGCAGCTTATCCAGCTCTCCCCTCTTCCTGAAAGCCCCCGACCAGGCAAATATCGTGGCTACCGGATTGGTGGAGGTCTCCTCCCCCTTAAGATGCTTATAATAATGTCTCTGTACTGTACCGTGCGCCGCCTCGTACTCATACACTCCCTTGGGTGATACCAGCACCGAAGTCATAAGGGCAAGGGAGCCGCAGGCAGAGCTTACCATATCACTCATGACATCCCCGTCATAATTCTTACAGGCCCAGATGAAGCCTCCCTCCGACTTCATGACACGGGCTACCGCATCATCTATAAGCGTGTAGAAATAAGTGATGCCCGCCTCTTCAAATTTTGCCTTGTAATCCCTGTCATACATCTCCTGGAAAATATCGCGGAACTGCCCGTCATACTTCTTTGATATGGTATCCTTTGAAGCAAACCACAGATCCTGCTTCGTATCGAGGGCATACTCAAAGCAGGTCTTTGCGAAGGACTCCACGGAAGCATCCACATTGTACTGTGCCTGGAGCACCCCGGGTCCCTCAAACTCAAAGACGGTCTTCCTTATCTCCCTGCCTTCGGCATCAGTGAATACAAGCTCCGCCTTTCCCGCGCCCTCTATCCTTATCTCGGAGTTTTTATATACGTCCCCGTAAGCATGACGAGCCAGGGTGATGGGCTTCTTCCAGGTCCTTACATTTGGCTCAATGCCCTTTACGGTTATGGGAGCCCTGAAGACAGTGCCGTCAAGGATCGCCCTTATAGTCCCGTTAGGACTCTTGTACATCTTTTTCAGGTTATACTCCTCCACCCGCTTCTGATTGGGCGTGATAGTGGCACATTTCACAGCTACACCATATTTCAGCGTAGCCTCTGCCGAATCTACAGTCACCTGATCGTCAGTTTCGTCCCTTTTTTCGATCCCAAGGTCATAATACTCCGTCTTAAGCTCCACGAAGGGCTCGATAAGATCGTCCTTTATGTATTTCCAGAGTATCCTCGTCATCTCGTCCCCGTCCATCTCGACCAGGGGTGTCACCATTTTGATCTTTTCCATAACTACTTTTTTTCCTGTTCCTGTTCTTTCTTTTTCTTATTTTCAAAAAACGTTTCATCTCCGTCTTCGAGATATAAAGCAAAGTCATTTATTTCCGTATCAGTCCATCCAATTCGACGTAACCCTTTTATAAATCGCGCATTTTCTCTCATAATTCATATCTCACCTCCTTCTCAGGATTCTTAAAAAACCCCATCTATACTGTTACAGATATTTTATCATACATCACCAGCCGCTGGGAAGATTTACCTTTAAGCCGCTGCTTCCGGTATAGGTGCTGCCGTAATAGCCCCCTTTATAAGGGCCTGACAGCTTCTCGGTCAGCTGCTTTTTATATGCGGCTATCTGCTCACTTATATCCGGTGACGTATTATAATAGTTGTAGTTTATTATCCTCGTGGGCCCGGAAGCCGTAGTCCCGCCGGTCCCGGAGCTGGAGGTTGATGTGGCGGAATTACCGCTGGCGGTATTTGCCGAAGCGGACCTTCCCGTACTGTTACCGCTGGCCGTAGAGGAGCTTGAGGACGTATTTCCCGCCGAGGAGCCGGAGCCTGACGTACCGGATGAACTGGATGTGCTCGATGTGCTCGACGTGCTCGAAGTACTTGACGGGCTGCCGGAAGAAGTCCCCGTATCATCGCCTGTTGCGGTCGAATTGGACGTATTCATGGAATCAGCCGTCCCGAATGCATTTGCAGGATTTGATGTGATGTGCGAATTTGCGGCCACCTGCCTGCCCCTTTCTATATCCGATACATTCTGAAAGCCTGAGGATGAGCTGCTCGAATTTGCAGCAGTCTCAGGCATATTCCCGTCCTTATGTGCCATGGCCTCCTGCTTTATACGCTCGGCCTCCTCTTCCTCCCCGGGTACGACACAATCTGCGTTAAAAGCCGCCAGATTAGTGCCGGAAACCGTCTTTACCTTAGCAGCATTGAGGAAAGCCGTATCATCCACGGCGATCTTTTTATCCTCGGCATAGATAAGCTTCAGGTTCTTGCAGTCACGGAACGCGCATTCCTCTATCCTCTCCACCGATTCCGGAAGATAGACATACTCAAGTCCCGAGCAGTAGGCGAAGGCATAGGGCGTGATGCTCTCCACATTAGGGGAAACATAGACCTTTTTCAGATTCTTTGAGCCCCAGAAGGCGTAATTATCTATATATTTCACCTGATCCGGCATGTCATAGACAGTGTAATCCTTGCCGGGAAGATATGAGATAAGCCTCGTCCCCTTGGGATTATAGAGAGCTCCCGCCACATAATAAAAATTGTAATTGCCTCTTGGGAAGCTTAAGGATTCAAGCGAGGTATCTCCCGCAAATACCCCCGGCTCTATGGTCTTTACCGTGGAAGGTATGGACACATGGTCAAGGTCGGTACACATGGCGAATGCCGACTCTCCTATGCTCTTTACCCCCTCGGACATCACCACGGAACCCAGGTTGCTGCATCCGTAGTAAGCGCGGTCCCCGACTGATGTGACATCGCCTCCCAGCACCAGCTCCGTGATATCCTTGTCATTCATATATTCTTCCCGCGGTATGGTCTTTCCCGCAGCCACAGCCGCAGGCATCACAAAAAGCGCCACCAAAGTGACGCTCAATGCTAAGGCTGTTCTTTTAATACAATATCTACTCCTCATAATGCCCACGGCAGGAAATGATCAATAACTCACCGTCTTTTATATCATATACCAGTCTGTTCGTATCATCTATTCGTCTGCTGTATCCGTCACGATACTTAAGTGGCTCAGGTTTTCCTGTTCCCTTCATAACTCCATTGCGTTGGATATCTTTAATTAGATCATTAATTTTTTTCTGAGTTCGCTTATCCTGAGACTGCCAATAAACATAATCATGCCAGGCTTCCTCAACCCATCCAAGCTTCATTAATCATCCACCTCAATAATGTCATGATAGATAATGTTTCCCTCTTTTGCCTGCTTAAATCCTCTATCAAGCTTGGCCAGATACTCTTCATTATGTTTTGATTTCTGCAATTCCTCAAATTCCTCTCTGGAGAGGATCACGATATCCGCATCTGCATAATTCTGTACTACATTGGCCTGTTTAACAGCTACCATGATAAACCTCCTTAAATATCATCATGCCGGATTCGCCTGCGGCTTCGGGTCTCTCTTAAGGAAGAGGAAGATCGAAAGCGCCGCAAGTCCGAAGCTTAAGAACCACTTCGGATGTATCGGGTCACCCGTCTTAGGCGTATTGTCCAGCGTCCCCACCGCAAGATCAGCAGTATTCACATAGAATCCGTAAGGCGAGAAGTGGGGTGCCACGAAGGTCACGCAGGGCCTGCCCTCCAGCGTCGAGAACTGCTCGTTAAGATCCTCCAGGTCTCCTCCCGAATCCACTGTAGCCACCTTATTATTAGTGCCGTACTGCTGCATGCTGGTCGGCAGCGGCAGGGTAAGCGTCACGGACATGCCCGAAGTGTCAATGGCATTTCCGTTCTCATCCCTCACGCTGATATCCATCGAGAAATACCGGATATTATCAAGGCTACCGTACCTGCGGATAAGCGCGTCACGAAAGGCCGCCTCCGCCTCATCGCTCTTGGTGATATTCACCTGGTATCCGTCAGCAGTACCGCCGTTTATGGAATCAATATGGGCGGCACGCAGCATATCCTGAAGCTCATCCACGGTTCCGCCGTTTGGTCCGTAATAGTTCCTGTTCTCCACGGTAGTTCCGGAATTCCTGTTTCCGCCTCCGCCGGAGCTTCCCGAACCCGTGCTTCCCGAGCTGCTGCCCCCGCTGCTTGACGACCCGCTGGAGGATCTGCTGGAGCTGGAGCTCGAAGAGCTTGTCGAGCTGCTGGAGCTTCCCCCGCTGCTGGAGCTGGAGCTGCTCTTGCTTTCCTTCTTAAGAGGGAACTTCGCGGAGGTGTAGGTACCGAAATAATTCCCCATTCCGGTCACTGCAACCGTAGCATTCATGCCTTTTTCCTTCTTGAAGCTCAGGGTATAATCCGTGCCCTCCACCAGCTTCTTACCCGTAGTGGCATCAACCAGCTCTACAGTCGCACTTACTCTGCCACTCACGTAATTCTCCTGACCCTCCTCCTTGTATGAGTCGCCGGATTCCTTCTTTGTTTCCGTACTGCCCGTACCATCGTAATATATGCCGTTAGTCACGGTAAAGGTTATCTTTTTCCTGCTATCGGAGTTGTCAACGTAATATGGTATGCTCTTTCTGATACTGAAATACCTGCGGCCGCTCTTTCCTGAGTATTTACTGCCGGCACCATATACATATACTACACCCTTGTTAGTACCCATATCCTTATTATTAGGACCGGTATCATCATCCGTATCAGGGTATCCCACAGTATAGTCCTTCATCACCTCCAGGATCGTACTGCTGTCATTTTTCAAATAAACCACGGGTTCAGGCTCTATCACCCCGCCTGTCCATTCTGCAAAGCCAAGATCATCAATTCCCGGAAGTTTGATATTAAAATCTCCGTCGTTCTCTTCCTTCGGAATGATAATGAACTTTCCGGCCAGACTTGATTTAGCATAATTACTGCTGGCAGACCCAGGTGTCTCTACAGTAAATGGTATTTCAACCGTTTTTTCCGGATCACCCTTTACGCCGACAAGATTCTTCCCGTCAGTGGTATAATCGCTCTTTACCTCATACTCTCCGGGATCTACTACCTTATCATCAGAACCATATACTATAAAATCATATCCCGGGGACATTACATATTCCCGACCGTTGTTATATAACCTTGTCTGTCCTCCATCTGAAGTCTCAGGATACGTGATCTTTCTAAGCACAAGCGAACCGGGGGTAGGCGGAGTAGGTTCGGGCGTCCCGCTACCTACTTTAAAAGTCTTGGTAAGTACTCCTCCAGCATACTTGGTTCCCGCTCCAGTCACAGTCAGGGTATAGGTATTGACATCCTTGACCTTCTGTGGCGAATAAGTGTAATCTGTGCCATTTATGAGCACTTTACCACTTGAACGATCCCACACGTAGAATTCTCCATCGTTCCCAGTTGCAGCTGTAGAGGACAACGCTGTAATAGGAATATCACTTCCGGTATAATCAAAATCTGTGTTTCCATTAGCAAATGTGATTTCAAAGCCATCGAGCGCACCACCGCCGCCACTTCCCTCTCTTACAACAACAAATGTCCCATCCACAGTAGGTGTTTGAGCATAATCCTTTCCGTTCCCTTCAATATAGAACGGGTAAGAACCAATTGCTTTAACATTATCTAGTCCTTTCACAACATACTTACTGGGATCAATAGCATTATTATTTTTATCATACAGTATAAAATCGGCCCTAGAGTTCTGCCCTGCATTCAAAGAAATAGATTCGCCAGTATAATACCTAAGTTGATTTATATCATAGTCCTTATAATCATCCGAATAATCTTTATCCGATATGACTTTTCTAGGATAGTCAATCCATGCTCCCTCCAACGAATCCGTAACAACATCCTCTAACTCGTACCAAAATAGATTATCTTTCTTATCATTAGGATAAGCCAGTGCATATGTATCATCTTCAAGTTTACTATAGAAATTGTAAACCCTAACACTATCAGATGCTTTTTTGGGAAACGCATCAGCATATCTAACACTAGGATTATATACATAGAAAGCAATAGGTGAAACCATTTTATCATCCATGTCATCTTGGTGCTTAAATGCATCATCGCCTACTTTGGCACGTTTTGAGTTGTAACCAATATTAACAAGTCTTAGGTTCGGTGCGTTATAGAATGCTCTATCAGAAATGTTTATTAAATTCGTAGCATGAGTCGTATCATTGTATACGTTATCAAATATTGTAATCCACTGATTATCCCAAAAAGCCTCATCCCTCATGTCAACAACATCTTCCTCAACTTTGTAAACTGTCTTAGCATTGGAAGCAATTTGATTTTCTATAGCCTCAACGATAATCCTGTTTTCATCCTCGTTCTTTTCATAGATAATTCCTTGTGAATCTACCGAGTAAACCCCGTTCTCATCACTAATAGAAATCTTCTGTATAGCTCGACATGATTTAAATGGTAATTCCTCAAATGCCTCTGCTAAAAACTTCCCATTAATCTCCACATTAGTCAAGTTTGAATCAGCTTGAAATTGATATTTATATAACTTTTGCAATCCCTCAGTTGTTATCGATTTAATCACACCATCATTTGCAAACATACTCTTAACAATAGATTTAATACCTTGTGGCATATGATAATTGGTCTGATTTAAGCTCACGCTTTTTTTTATGTCATTGACAATCACACTTCTTAATTCCTTATCTTTATTATCAATCACATATACTATGTCCGAAGTATCTAAATCATGACTTCTAAATTCAATTCCGTTATCAACAGCATAATCAAACAAATTGGGATACGTCACTCCCTCTGGCGTATCAACCATTGATCCGACAACATATGTAGTTTTAGAAAACGTTGGACTACTAGAATCACCAGACACATGAATCTTATCGTTCTTTTCATCAAATATTACTTTTTCTAATCCTTTTATATTATAAAAAGCCCCTTCATCTATCTCTTCTATTGGAGGGTTTTCTATGGAAAAGTCTATCTCATTTATTGAAATTGACCCTCCCTTGACTTCAGCAAATGCATCCGTAGCAACACTGCGTATCTCTGTTCCCTCTACACTTGACGGAACTATAATCTTATTTGCACTGGTAGCAATCTTAGAAATATCATCTACGCCATAATAATCTAGCAAATAGCTTTCTACATCGCAATTTACAAGTTTCCCAGCAGTAGTAACGTCAAAATAATTTTTAGCCCATATCCCACTATTATCCTTAATACTATATTTAATATTATTCTTTAAACAATACTTATAAGCCTCTGTATATGTTCTCGGCTCGGCGATTTCCCCTGGTTTTCCATCTTCCCCTGTCTCGTGAATATATCTGTAACCTTTGACACAAAAATTGTCCTTGGGACTAGCCGGCAAAGACTGATCAGATATAACCGTATTAACATCTTTTTTCCAATTATCCAAATCAATGTAATTCAAAGAATTACAGCTTACGAATGTACCTTTCTCAATCTTCTTAAAAGTATCCGGTAATACTATAGAATCCAACTTAACGCAACCAAAAAAGGCATCCCCAGCTATAGATGTTAAATTTTCTTTTGTTGTTAGTGTTTTTAATTCATTGCAATTATAAAACGCTCTTTCACCTATAGATGACGTATATTTACCCAATTCAACATTTGATAATGCACCACATCCCTCAAAGTCACTCTTTCCTATAGATCCAACGGTATCTCTCAGCACCACATTATCCAAAGACGAACAATTCTTAAAGATTTCTTTTCCTAGAACCATAGGACTATCTTCACTCCCATTTCCCGGCACATAAAACGATCCGCTCGATGCCTTAAGCTTCGTACATTCTGAAAAGGCATTATCACCTATCGCTTCCTCAACTACCTCAGGCAGTTTAAATGATTCCAAGGAAGTACACTGGTCAAAGGCATAGCTCCCTATTCGTTTCATAGAAGTAGTAGGAACAGTAAAATTATCTAGGTTGTTACAGCTAATAAACGCATAATCACCTATGGATGTAACGCTAGGTGCTATAACCTGTCCCAGCTTCACCGCTCGTTCGAACGCGTGACCTCCTATCTCTTTTACCGAACCAGAACTAAAACGACCTATATTTTCAGCATCTTGAAAAGCATATGCAGCAACAGATTCAAGTGTATCACATGTAAAAGCAGTTATTTTATTCTTTTTGTGTAGTGGCTGTCCTATAACAGAGCATACAAACGTATCACCAGTTTTAAAATCTGTCATCGGATCTACTAATTCTATCGGTGATAAATTGTTATCACTAACGTTAATAATGGAATAATCAGAAGATACTGTAGCACTATCAAATCCAACATACACATAATTTGTCGAAACTAATGTAAAATATGCAACAACTCTGTTGCCAGTATCATTGTACGCATAATCATAAGATCCATCATATTTACCAGTTTCCGCCGCTCTACCCGGCGTAGCCGGTATGGCTGCGACCACAAGGGCGGTGATCATCAAGAGGGCTGCAATAGTCCTTCTTGCCGCCTTCTTCATGTACCTTCTGCTCTTCTTCCTCACTTTTCCTTTAGTACTCTTCCTCGTCGTAGCCATCTCTCCGCTCCTTCACTGTATGACCATAATATTATGATGTTAGTTTATCAGTCCCAATTTATATCTTCATGATCTATTTCTTCATCATCGGCTCTTGCTTCATCCAGATTCTTCTGTTCAGCAGCCGTAAGCTTCGTAAAATCCGGATCCCAAGCCAAAACCAACTTGCGTATCATTTGAAGTGCAAGGCTCTGATCGCTCTCCGGTAATATATTAATAAGTTCTATTGCTTCCTGTGCCATTGCGCTCATTTATAAATATCTCCCCTTGAATCAACGTTGTCTATCGTCAGTTTATTGCCATCTACCCGATATATTACACGATAACTCCCTCATCTATAAACCGCATGTTTATACACTGACTCAGTCCGTACTGAGCCGATCCCGTAAGCGACCAAAAGACGGTCGCTAACGGTATCTGGCTATTCTCAACCTCATACTACCATCATTCATTCCTTTTAGTTTTTTTATATCTCCTTCAGGTGGTACTTTTAAGAGACCCTCAATACCTGATCTTATTCTTTGTTTAGTCTTGTGGACGCCTTTCCCATGACGGATATCTTCATATCCGCGATCCAACATCTCAAGGTATTCCGAATTATGCTTGAACTTTTGGTAGTCGGCATATTCTTTGGACATGTTTTTTCTCCATCCCTTAATTTGACCAAAAGTATACTTTATATCCTCCCACAGAAAAAAGATTAGGCAATCCTCAGCCCCCCAGATCCTGCATACTTATACAGCAAATGGGCATTATGAAAAACCAACAGGCAAAATCCACCCATACATTTCTTATATCGGCAGTCTGCATATATTTCTTTATAGTCATCTCTATTTTAATAGAAATAAAATCGGATTACAAACTCAATATCATGTAGTAATCCGACTTATTCTATACTATATGTTGTGTTTTGGCAAGAGGCTCCGTATATCAGGCATCCTCGTCTTTCCTGTGTCGGCTCATATATTCCACACAGGTTTTTTTGACATCAAATTCCGGGGAAATGCTGTCCGCAATACTGCATATCTCATCTACGAACGCTATTTCTTTTTCTATCTCATCAGCTATAAGCTGGTGTGATTTCCCT
>JAFTEI010000212.1 GCA_017453965.1 Lachnospiraceae bacterium | reverse complement strand
ATGTAAACCATTCCGAAGAGCACAAGGCCTGACAGCAGCTTTAATTTGCCGGGAGCCTGTCCGAAAACGCTTTGCCCAATATGTGCGTCACCGGTTTGTGGGGGAACCGACCGGATTTGGGGAGCGTAGCGAGCTACGTAACCCAAATTCGCGTCGGATTCACCCGCAAAGTGGGGGCGTGCAGATTGGGTGAATTGGTTTTCGGACAGGCTCCCGGGCATTTCGGCCCTGAGCCTTATCCGCCTTTCCAGAAATTCCCTTAAAATACAGCCCGCCACCATCGAGATAAAGCCAATAAGGTAATACCCCTCCATCCTGTCCGAGCGCAGTATCCAGATCGGCATGAGCGCCGCAACGAATATCCACCTGACCGCCTTCGGCCGGGCCTTCATAAGGAGAAACAGGAGCAGATAGAACACGAGAATGCCCGTTGCGAACCAGTAGAGCGTCGGGTATATAAATACCGTAAAGAGCTGCTGCGGGCTTTTAAACGAATAATACCCCGTAAGGAAGGACAGGATATAGAATAGCGCCAGCATGGGCAGTATCCGCTTTACCCGCCTCGCGTACCAGGCCGGGAGCTCCAGCGGGGGCGTACTCTCTATTGAAGGATACAGGGAAAAGCCGCTTAGCATGAAGAAGAGGTCGTTTCCCATATCCTCGCCGAAAAAGGTCAGAAATTTATACTCCCCGGGAAGCAGGGAATTGCAGTGATAAAAGAATATCATAAGGCAGGCTATGCACCTTATGATATCAATTATGTAAACCTTTCCGCCAATCTGTCTTTGATAAGCTTCCACAGTCTCACACCCGGGTTACCTTCCGCCGCGAAACAGGGTGACCTTCCTCGCCACGGCGGCAAACACCTTATAGTACCAGGGGCGCAATTCCCTGTCGGCCTCTTTAAGCATCTTTCTTATCTCAATATGCTGCGGGCAGTGCTGCTCGCATTTTCCGCACTCCACGCACTGGCTGGCGTGGGCCGGCTCCTTCCTGAAGGCCACCGTCTGCATATACTCCCACCGTGCACCCTGGCGGCTCTCCGTATAGATATGGTTGTAGCAGCTGAATATAGAAGGAATGTCCACGTTTTTGGGACAGGGCATACAATACCTGCAGCCCGTACAGCCCACCTTCGTCTTTTCGTTGACCATGGCCTTTATACTGCCGATGAATTCCTTATCCTCCGGGGTCAGTGACCCGGGCGGGCAGTCAGCCGCTATTTTGCAGTTCTCCTCCACCATGGGTATGGAATTCATCCCGGAGAGCACCACAGTGACGCCGCTCTGGTCATAGAGCCACCTGAACGCCCACTCCGCTGCGCTGTAGCCCCGCTTATTTTCCGCGATTCTCTTCTTGGCCTCTGCCGGCAGCAGCTCCACGAGCTTGCCTCCCCTAAGGGGCTCCATTATTATGACGGGTATGCCCTTAGCCTGGGCAGCCTCGAGCCCCCGCCTGCCCGCCTGGGAGACCTCATCGAGGTAGTTATACTGAATCTGGCAGAAATCCCAGTCGTAGGCCTCCAGGACCTTTAAGAACATCTCAGTATCGCCGTGGAAGGAAAAGCCTATGTTTTTTATCTCCCCGCTCTTCTTCTTTTCGTCTATCCAGTCCCTTATCCCCAGGGATACCAGCTTATTCCAGGCCTCCACGTCGGTCAGCATGTGCATGAGGTAATAGTCGATATAGTCCGTCCTTAAGCGGCTCTTCTGCTCGTTAAAATACTTGTCTATCGACTTGGAATTGGTTATCAGATACTGGGGCAGCTTCGTCGCGATATGCACCTTCTCCCGGACATTGTTGCGGCTTAGGATCTCTCCCAGGGCCGCCTCGCTGCCGGAATAAATGTAGGCCGTGTCAAAGTAGTTGACCCCGAGCTCAATAGCCCTTAGTATCTCCTTCTCCGTCTTGTCTATGTCGATCCTGCCGCCCTTCTGGGTAAAGCGCATACAGCCATAGCCCAAAGATGAAAGCTCAGTTCCGTATCTATCCTTTCTGTACTGCATAATATCCTCCATGCGTCAAAGCCTGCCGGCCGCGCACATCCTAAAACTCTTAATCCTCTTTCCTGTTGTTTAAAATGTCAGAGAGGACCTCCATCATCACCGGAATCTCAATGGGCTTTGCGATATGTGCATCCATCCCCACATCCTTTGCAGCCTTTATATCCTCCTCGAAGGAATTTGCCGTCATCGCGATGACGGGAAGCTTCGCCTTGGTCTCATCCTCCATCGCCCTTATTTTCCTGGTGGCCTCATAGCCATTCATGACCGGCATGCGCACGTCCATGAGTACCAGGTCGTAATAACCGCTTTCGGAGCCTTCTATCTTCTCCACCGCCTCCTGGCCGTTTTCGGCGTCATCGATTACAAAGCCGTAGGCCTTGAGTATCCCCCTGGCGATCTGCCGGTTGATATTGTTGTCGTCCACCAGGAGTATCCTCTCGCCCCTGAAATCCATCCTGGAGCCCTCATCCCCATATGCGTTTTCCGTCAGCCACTCCTCGTCATCCTGAAGCGCCTCGGCGAGCCTTAGCTCCAGAACTACGGTGAATTCGCTGCCCTTGCCGAGCTCGCTTTTGACCGAAATGCCTCCGCCCATCGCATCCACTATCTTCTTGGTTATGGCCATGCCGAGCCCCGTGCCCTGCAGCCCCTCTATGGTGCTGCTTCTCTCTTTTCCGTATGCGTCAAAGATCTCCGCGACAAACTCCTCGTTCATACCGGCACCGCTGTCCCTGACCTTGAGCTCGTAGCGCCCGTAGCCCTCTCTTTCGCACTCTGTCTGCACAAGGCTTAAGCGTACCTCCCCGTTTTCGGGAGTGTATTTTACCGCGTTGCTCAAAAGGTTATTTAAGACCCTCTCAAAGCGTATCGTATCGCAGTAGACCCATCTGTCGCTGACCCTGTCGGTGCTGATGCCGAATTTCAAAAGCTTGTCCGCCGCATAGGCAGCCGCTATATCCGAGGCCTTTTCCGCAATGGCGCCTATGTCGCAGGCCACCTCGTTTAAGACCAGCTTTCCGCCCTCTATCCTGCTCATCTCCATGATGTCGTTCAGCTGCGACATCAGATGCTCGCTGGCGGAACGTATCTTTAAAAGACAGTCCCTCGTCCGTACGGTGTCCCCCGCCGCGTTGAGTCCCAGATTTGCAAGCCCTATTATCTCCCCCATGGAGGTCCTTACATCATGTGCGAGATTCGGTAAATATTCCATCCTCATATCCTCCCTTCCTTAAACCTCTTCATCATTTCGTTGGTGAGCGAGAAATCGTCGGGCTGCAAAATGATCTCCTCCCTGGTGCGCCATTCAGCTAGCTTCAGCTCGCTCGTATCCGCGTGTATCTCGGTATCCCCGTCCACATCACAGTAAAAACCCGCCAGTATATCGTCCACGATGCCCCAGGGCTGAGACTTGTAATATCTTATATTTTTGACCCTGAGCCCCGCTTCTTCCATAACTTCCCGCTCCACGGTCTCCTCCAGGGTCTCGCCGATCTCCGTAAAGCCCGCGATAAGGGCAAAATAGGGGATGTCCCGCCCTGCGTATTTCGTAACCAGTATCCTGTCCCCGTTCAGGACCCCGACTATCACAGCCGGCACTATCCTGGGATAGATGAGCCTGCCGCAGGAGGGGCATTTTATCGCCCTCTCGGTCCTGCTGAGCTCTGTCCTTCCTCCGCAGGTGCCGCAGAAGCGGTTGTCCTTGTACCAGTTGGAAAGCTGGAAGGCCGTTATGCTCAAAAACACGAATTCCTTGGCATACCTCCCGCTGCTCCTTATCTCCTTAAGGGACCTGAACTCGTAGCCCTGGGGCAATTGTTCCGTCTCCCTCAGGTAAAAATATGCCTGCCCGTCCAGCTCCAGCAGATATATAAAGCCCTCTTCCTCACCGGGAGGCTGTCCGAAGTCCTCAAACACCGGAAGGCAGCAGGCGTCGGCCGCGTCCTCCGAATTTTTTACCAGTATGTTCCCGTCCTTAAATATGAAGACCCTGTCACCCGGCTTGGGGTTTGCCTCTGGCCTGTACTGATTGTTCAGCCTGTGAGGCGCTATGTCCTGAATCATTTTGCTTCTCTCCCTGGGAGCTTTCACGTTACAATTCAGTGGTCAGCCAGACCACTGAATTGCAACGCGCTCGCCGCAATTAAATCTGCTTCGCAGATGGGCGGCTCGCCTACTCCAATACGTTATTGGCCTGTAGCCACGCAGCAGAGTGCGTGGCTCAGGACTGAATTGTAACGCTTTCACAAAATTAATTTACATTTGCTTGTTACAGCTCCTTGCTTCTTTTCCTGCAACATTATAGAATATTTTCCATGATAAAAAAAGCGATAAAAAACTTTAATTTACAAACCATCGCCGACAGCGGACAGTGCTTTCGGATGGAGCCGGAAAGCGCCGATACATACCGGGTTATCGCCCATGGCCGTGTCCTTCGTATCACTGCGGGCCCCGGGGACAGCTTTGCCTTTGATACGGATGAGGAGGAGTTTAAGAATTTATGGGAGGAATACTTCGACTTAAAGACGGACTACTCTGAATATATCAGGGCCATCCCTGCGTCGGACGAATTTCTGACCGCCGCCGCGGCTTACGGCGAGGGTATAAGGATTTTAAGGCAGGAGCCCTTCGAGACTCTTATTACCTTTATTATTTCCCAGAGGAAAAACATCCCTGCCATAAAGAAATGCGTCGAGGAGCTGTCCCTTCGCTTCGGCGAAAGGATAGCCGGTGACCTCCATGCCTTTCCCACCCCCGAAGCCCTCTTCCACGCTTCGGCGGAGGAGCTGGGCGAGTGCCACCTGGGCTACCGCACTGAGTATGTGCGGCGGGCGGCTGAGAGGGTATACAGGGGAGAGGTGAATTTGTCAGAGTTATGTAAACTAAATGACAACGACCTCTTCGACGCTCTCTTAAGCTTCCACGGCGTCGGAAAGAAGGTGGCAAACTGCGTCATGCTCTTCGCCTACCACCGCATCGCCGCCTTTCCCATCGATGTCTGGATCGAGCGGGTCATAAATGAAAAATACTCCGGCAGCTTTCCCGTAGAAAACTACGAGGGCTTCGCCGGAGTTATCCAACAGTATATGTTCTACTACGGCAGAACACAAGGGGTGTAAGGACTGGAGGGGCTGTCGCAATTAGTGCAAAATATAAAAATTTAGCCAGCAGTTCTTGGTGAATAGTACCTGCGATTAGGCTTGGGCGAGCACCTGTCTGAGCGCAGTTTCGAAGACCTTTAGGTCGCGCGAAACAAGCGAGTTGCGCAGAACAAGCCGTGTTTATGAGCAGGTGCTATGAGCCTAGAACTGGCTGAGCCTTTTATATT
>JAFTEI010000211.1 GCA_017453965.1 Lachnospiraceae bacterium | reverse complement strand
AGCTTTTCGCCTATCTCATTTTTCTTAAGAAGCTCGTCCCCGTAAATATCCCTGACACCCTCGGGCGCATGCAAAGTAAAATTATACATCTTTAATATCCTTAGCTTTTATATTCGGTCAAAAGCAAGCTTGTCGTGTGGATAGACTTTTGACCCTGATATTTTAAAATTATATATGACTATTCCCGTAAATTCAAATCCTTCTGCAAAAGGTCGAGATAGGGAATGAGCAGCCCGGGTCTGGGACTTATGAAAAAATCCGGGTCCAGCTCTTCGAAGCGAAAGCTCTTCCTGCCGCCCTCCTCGTGGCGCTTCCAGAATTCATGAAGCTTTCTGAAGGTCAGATAATAATAAAGGTTTTTGTGGGTGTAATAAATGATAAAAAAGGCCACTCCCCCCTGGTTTTCAAATTCCTCCATAAAGGCCACCTGGTGCTCGTGGATGTTCGCAAGGGTAAAGGTATCCACTGCACACTCCTTGGCGTCGAAGCAGACCGGTATGCCCTGAACTGTGCCGATATAGTCCACGGTGCTCTTTTGCTCAAAATAGGCCAGCCTTATGGTCCGGCTGTCGCTGTCGAATTCCACGGGGGTTATCGGTGTGGGTATCTTCTGAATGAGAGCCAGGTGACTCTCCAGATATTTTTCATTTGTGCGGTTAATGAGGTCCTCCAGGGTCGAACCCCTTAAGCCTCTGGAATTCCATGTAGCCATATCGTAATTATACCGTAACGCCAGTATAGCTCCGGCAAAGGATCATGCTCTCCTTCCCGTTTTTATTTCAAGATCCTCCGGCAGCGGCGCCGCAAACTCCCTGCCCTCAAGATAGCTTAGGGCGCTGCCCTCAGGAAAATGAAATTTAAGGGAAAAGCTGTGCAGGAGCTGTCGTTTTACTCCCAGCTCCTCTGATATCTCCCTGGATAGCGGATCAAAATATTTCCTGTCCCCCAGCACGGGGAACCCTAAGAATTTTAAATGTGCCCTGATCTGGTGGGGCTTCCCGGTAATGAGCTCTGCATTTAAACGGCATAGCTTAAGCCTCTGCCCGTCGGGAGCCTCCACGTCAAAAAGCCCCTCCGGAGAAAAGGCTGTCCTTATCTCCTGGTAGCCCTCCTTCGGCGCGTCGCTTACCAGTGCCTTGTTGTTCTTATGGTCCTTCTTCAAATATGCCCTGTATTCTCCCTTGGGCGGCGCCGCAAACTCGCGCAGCATACAAATGGCGCAGTAGACCTTTTTAAAATATCTCTCCGAAAAGCCCCTGTTGAGCTCCGCCAGTCCGGCCGCCGACTTCCCCGCGGCGATAAGCCCTGAGGTATTTTTATCTAATCTATTGCATATGGAGGGCTTTATCACGGCCCTTTCAGGAGAATAGTCCAGATATTCGAGCAAGAGCTCATTTAAGGATGTCTCTCCCGCCTCTGCCCCCTGTGATAAAAGTCCCGCCGGCTTATTCAGCAGGATAATGTTGTCATCCTCATATAAGACGAGCTCACGGATAAGCCTCTTTCCCTTATCCTCCCGGGCCTGTCCCTCCCCGTCCATGGCCTGCGGAGTGCGGTCCGAAAACTTCTCATAGGTCTCCTCCGAAAGGAAAAAGGAAAGCTCGTCGCCGGCCTTTAAGCTGACCTCCGG
The DNA here is from genome assembly GCA_017453965.1 of Lachnospiraceae bacterium. Taxonomy (GTDB): domain Bacteria; phylum Bacillota; class Clostridia; order Lachnospirales; family Lachnospiraceae; genus NK4A144. The sequence continues at coordinate 5,022 of JAFTEI010000211.1, read as the reverse complement.
CCGCGTCCTCTTTCCGTTAAGCTCGATATTCCTGTTTCTTATGAATTTAAAGATAAGGGAAGCGGGGGCTTTGGAGAGAAGCTTTCCCGAAAGCTTGACGACGCTTAAGCCCTCCTCGTTTTTCGTGACCTTAAATTGCCTCAAAGGATGATCTCCTTTATAAATTCCGCCAGATTCCTGTCGGTCGCCAGAATCTTGAGATTTTTATCCGCGATATACTGCAGCCGCTCCAGGTACTTGTTGTAGTCGGTAAAGATCCTTATATTCCACCCCGTAAAATTATTCTTTTTAAGCATATATTCCAGGTGCCTCGTAAGCTCCGGGACGTCCATGCCGCCGTATTCGGAATAGCCTATAAGGTTTTTATTCGTAGACAAAAAGACATTTACGCCGTAGGCCTTCTGCTGGGTGGTCACGACGCAGTCGTACAGGGCCGGCACCTCGCCCTTGAGGGCCTCCGTCTTCTCGTAGATCTCCCTCCTGCCCGTGCCGAACCTTAAGTACATGACCAGGGAGACCACGCTCATGGCCGCCGGGACCGCGCTTATTATGGCCAATACGATAAAAACTCCACGGTGCTCCGGGAAGAAAACTCTCGAGCACAGGAAAAGGATCAAGGATATGCCCAGAAAGAGGCAGGCCTTTAGTATCGAATACGTATGCATGCTCTTGAGGTATCCATAGGTGCCCTTGGGCTGTTTTAAATTGAAGGGTGATTTAATTTTCATAATAATGTAAATACTTGAAATAGCCCGAAGCACTTGCTGCTGAGGGCGTACCAATGAGTAAACTAAGCAGGAAGCCCGCCCATTTGCGAAGCAAATCTTAATTGCGGGCTTCCAAGGCCCCAAAGGGCCTTAATAACTCTCTGAAATCCCTGATATAGTAATCGGCCAGGGCCTTCTTCCGGGCGGTATCGGGCAGCGAATAATCATCCTCGACCGCGCAGACTCTCATTCCGGCAGCCCTTCCCGCCTCTATCCCCGCAATGATGTCCTCGAAAACTATGCAGCGCTCATAGGGGGTCTTTAAGTCGTCGGCTGTCAGAAAGTAGATGTCGGGAGCCGGCTTGGAATTTTTGACCTCAAGAGTAGTCCTTATCGAGCCGAATATGTCATATATACCCAAATTCTTAAGACAGGCCTCCACCAGCATCGGCGAATTGCTCGTGGCTATGGCACAGCCTATCCCCCTGTCGGCGCAATAGTCCAGAAACTCAGCGACCCCGGGCTTTAGGGCGATATCTCTTGCGTAGACCTCGTAAGCCATGTTGTTCCAGATATCCTTTATCTCCTCGACGGATTCGGACAGGGAAAAATGCGACTTGAAATAGACGGCAGTCTTGTGAAAGGACAGCCCCTCTATGGCTTTCTGAACCTCGGCGCTATCCTCAAAGCCCCGCTCTCCCAGGAATTTCCTGTCAATATCCTTCCAGACCCACATCGAATCTATGAGGGTCCCGTCCATATCGAAGAGGGCCGCGTCAAAATCCTTTAATATGCAAGCCTTTGCTCCGCTGTCCATCACTTTAATTCCTTAAGGACTGCGATCAAAAATTTCCACAGCCTTTCTACTGACGATATGCTCAGTCGCTCGTTGGGCGTGCGCACGTTCGTGATCTCGGGACCGCAGGAAATAATATCGAGGCCGGGAAGCTTGGACGAGATTATTCCGGTCTCGAGCCCCGCATGAACTCCCGTGATGACCGGAGCACTGCCGTTTTGAGCCAGATATACGCTGTTCATGACCTTTAAAAGCCTCGAATCGCTCTTAAACTCCCAGCCGGGATAATCCCCGAGCTCATCGTAATGCCCTCCTATTGTCTCCGTCAGATATCTCAATTTATCCGAAAGATAATATTTCTCCGAGGCGACCGAGCTTCTTACGGCGGCCTCCAGCAGGAATTCCGCTCCGTTCAGCCTCATTATCCCGATATTCAGCGAGGCCTCCACGAGCCCCGGAGTTTCCCTGTCAACGCTCATCTTCTGCACTCCGTCTGGCAGGGTATTGAGGAGAAAGACCAGCCTCTCCATCGTCTTTACGGTAAGGGCCTCTTCCTCCTCGAAATAGCCCAGGTCGTTGCAGTAAATCTGCACATTATTCTCATTTGCGCGGTATTCGTTCCTGATGGTCCGCTCAAATTCCTCCACTACCGTTTCGAGCTTCGGAACGTTCTCGTCAGAGACCAGTATCGTACAGTCCGCGTCCCGTGGAATTGCACTGACCATGAGCCCGCCCCTTAAGTTCACAAGGTCAAAGTCCAGCTTGCTGCTCAGCAAATGCAGGAGCCGCCCCATTATGATATTGGCATTTCCCCCGTATTTATGGATGTCCTTTCCGGAATGCCCGCCCATGAAGCCGCTGACGACGATATTGTATTTTTCGCCGCTCCTCCTGCGGTACCTGACCGGAAGCTGTATGTGCCCCTTAAGTCCTCCTGCGCAGCTGGTTATGAAGACCCCCTCCCTGTTGTTGTCCAGATTTATAAGGGTCCTGGCATTCAATACGGAGACGTCCAGCGCCTTTACCCCGAGCATATCGTTTTCCTTGTTGGCGGTCATGACTATCTCAAGGGCGGGATGGGCTATGTCGTCCCTTTCCGCCAGTGCCAGGCAGATGCCTATCGCTACGCCGTTTCCGCCCAGGGCTGTCTTCTTGGAGAAGATCATATCCTCCATAACGGCCAGAGGCAGCGGGTCCCTTTCAAAATTATGCCTGGAATCCGCGCTCTTTTCGCAGACCATATCGAGATGGCCCTGGAGCATGACAATATCCGAGTCCTCGTAGCCCTCGCTCGCCGGCACAAAGATAATGACGTTCCCGCATTGCTCCCGGATATAGCGAAGCTTATTTTTTTCAGCAAAGCTGCAAAGATACTCTGCAATGCCCTCCATGTTGCCGGAAGCATGTGGAATATTGCAGATGTCCTCAAAGATCTCAAATACTCTTGCCGGCTCCAGTCCCGAAAGAATTCCCATTTTTCACTCCAGTTTTGATTTTATATAATGTAAAAAAGCTGCCGCTTAAACAGCGACAGCTATGTCATTCCTTAAGACTTATCTCAGCTCTTCCATCTCGTCTGAATCGAAATCAAAGTCGTCGTCATCTATGATCAAATCCCCGAAATCGTCATCGTCTTCAATGACTCCACCCTCATCCGGGCTCTCCTCGTCTATGACCTCATCAGCCTGATCACTGCCCGCCGAGACAGGCGGCATCACGGGTGTGGTATTTGAACGCGCGGCGATGGAATCGCTCATCATCGGAGCCTCCACATCATTAAACCCACTGTCCTCCACGGATTTATTGAGCTGCTGCCTGTTCTCGCCCACCGTATCCATCATTTCGCTGAGCCTGCTGATAAGGCTGTCCTCGTGACTCCTGACCTCTTCTATTGTATCCGAAAGTATGCTCTGGTATTCCCTAAGAGAGGTATCCATATATTCTATAGCTGCCAGCTGAATGTCGTTTGCCTGCGCAGCGGCGCTGTCCACAAGCTCCTGAGCCTGCTGGCGGGCCTGGTTGACGATTTCTCCCGCCTGGGAATAGGCCTCCTGCATGATCGTGTGCTCATTTATCATCTTATCGGTATAGGCCTGGGCCTTCTCGATAAGAGAATCCGCCCTGTTCTGGGCGTCGGTCATTATAGCGTCCTTATTGCTGACAATGCTCTTATAGCGCTTGATCTCCTCGGGCGTATAATGCTTGAGCTCGTCAATAAAATTTTCAATCGTACTCTTGTCGACGATAATATTGGTCTTGGAAAAAGCAGCCGGTTTGCAGGAGTCGATATACTCGTCCAGATCCTCGATTATCTTCTCAATCTTTGTTTTCATCTAAAACCCCTTAAGAAACACCTTTATTGCCATATAAAGTATACGGCAGCATTAATTTTTACCGCTGAATTTTTTATATATAGTCTCAGCGACAAATTCCGGAACAAAATTGCTTACATCCCCTCCGTAATATGCCACCTCCCTCACGATGGACGACGACAGATAGGCATATTCCAGACTTGTAGTAAGAAATATCGTATCTACCCCGGGATTTAGCTTCCTGTTTGTCTGGGACATCTGGAGCTCGTACTCAAAGTCGGTGACTGCCCTCAAGCCCCTGATGATAACGTCCGTCCCGCTTTTTAGCGTATATTCCGCCAAAAGTCCCGAATATGAAAGCACGTGGACGTTGGGGATGTCCTCGCAAATCCGTTCTAACATTTTAACACGTTCCTCTACAGAAAACAACGGGAGTTTCTCACTGTTGTTGAGTACACCCACATCCAGAGTGTCAAAAAGCTTCGCGGCTCTTTTGATTATATCTATGTGGCCGTATGTAACGGGATCGAAGGAACCCGGGTAAAATGCCTTAGTCATATGCTATCCTCTTCCTTAAAGAGTGCCCTTGGTGGATAAGACCCCCTCGATGCGGGGCTCAAAGCCAACTGCCATATCCAGCGCCTTCGCAAAGGCCTTAAACGCACATTCCGCTATATGGTGGTCATTGAGGCCGTCCAGCTGCTTAAAGTGTATATTCATCGCGGCCGAATAGGACAGGGCGTAAAAAAATTCCCGCACCATCTCCGACTGCATATCCCCTATCAGGGGTGCCGTAAACTTAAGATCGCTTAAAAGATAGGGACGCCCCGACAGGTCCACCGCGCACAGAACGAGGGCATCGTCCATTGGAAGTATGGCGCTGCCGTACCTCTTAATGCCGGCCTTGTCTCCTGCCGCCTCCCTGATGGCATTCCCCAGCACGATTCCCGTATCCTCTATCGTATGGTGGGAATCCACCTGCGTATCTCCCTTGACCCTGACAGTGAGATCAAAAAAGCCGTGACGCGCAAAGCCATCCAGCATGTGGTCAAAAAAGCCCACCCCCGTATCGATGGAGGCCTTTCCCCTGCCGTCCAGGTTTAATTCCAGCTCTATATCCGTTTCCTTCGTAGTCCTCTTGACACTGGCCGTCCTGCTTCCCATAATCTCTCCAAATAAATACCGTTAAATCTACAGACTTCATTTT
>JAFTEI010000210.1 GCA_017453965.1 Lachnospiraceae bacterium | reverse complement strand
GGTATCCTCCACGACGTCGTGGAGAAGCCCGGCGACTATGGTCTCCTTGTCCAGCTCCAGATCCGCCAGTATTATGCCTACGCTCAAGGGGTGGATTATATAGGGCTCCCCGCTCTTTCTGAACTGGTTCTCGTGGGCGCTCCTGGCTATCTCATAGGCGCGCTCTATCATGGAGATATCGTCGGAGGGATGGTACTTCCTGACCCTCTTTACAAGTCCCTCATACAGCTCCTCGGGAGACGTATTATCGCCCGGATTCGCGACAGTATTTCTGCTGAAATCTTTTTCAAAATTCGTATCCACGGCACGCCTCCTTTCCCCTCTTAATCACTATATATAGGCAGACATTTTTTAATTATATATTTATATGCCCTAAAAATCAATCTCAGACCGCTACGGGAATGTTTTTGACCTGCTCCCCGGTGGTGTAGTTTTCCAGAGTGAAGTCCTCCGGGGTAAACTCATAGAAGTCCTTCCTATCCGGATTCATTTTGAAAACAGGGGCCGGATACATGGGCCTTTGAATGAGCTCCTTTATTATATCCACGTGCCTGTCGTAGATATGCGCATCGGCGATGACGTGCACCAGCTCCCCCACCTCCATATCGCAGGTCCGTGCCAGCATATGCATGAGCACTGCATACTGTACCACATTCCAGTTATTCGCGGTCAGCACGTCGCTGGAACGCTGGTTTAGAACGCCGTTTAATATAAGCCTGTCATGGCCCTTTTTCTGGGTCACGTTAAAGGTCATGGAATAGGCGCAGGGGTAGAGATTCATCTCGATTAAGTCGTGGTGATTGTAGAGATTTGTCATTATGCGACGGGAAAAGGGATTGTTCTTAAGGTCATAGATGACCCTGTCCACCTGGTCGAAATCCCCTTCCTTATATTTATGCTTTACGGACATCTGGTAGCCGTAGGCCTTGCCTATGGAGCCGTCCGCGTCCGCCCAGGCGTCCCAGATGTGGCTGTTTAAGTCCTTGATATTGTTGCTCTTCTTCTGCCATATCCACAGGATCTCATCCACACAGCTCTTTAGCGCCACCCTCCTGAAGGTCAGGGCGGGAAATTCCTCGGATAGGTCGTAGCGGTTTATGACCCCGAATTTTTTTATCGTATAGGCGAAGGAACCGTCGTCCCACTTGGGCCTCACCTTCTCCCCCCGGGTATCGGTGCCGTTTTCGAGTATATCCTCACACATTTCCTTAAATAAAACATCTGCCTTGCTCATTTTTTCTCTCCTTATAAGCGGTAAAAACAAACTGCTGCGGCAGAGACCGCAGCAGCATTATACTATTTATTTTCCTTGTTAAATACGAGATCTTACTTATTTGAAAACAGATCCCTGTACCACCTCAGAGACTCGATATATGCGTTGTAGACCGCATCCATATCTATCTCTGAAAGCACCATGATCCTGGAAACCTCCTGCCAGAAGGCGTTTTCATAGTTAATAACGAAATCCATAACGGGAGCGAAGTTTCCGGCGCCCTTTGTGAGGGCCTCCTCGATATCCTTCGAGACCTTGACCATCTTCAGTGCCTCGTCTATGGGCTTGTCCAGGATGACATCCAAAACCGAGAACAGTCCCATAAGGAAGAGCTCGTTGGCCTGCATCGGCATTTCAAATACCTGGGCGAGATTTTCGGCGAACTTCGCACGGAGCATCGAAAGCCTCGTTATCTCACTGGGCCTGTCCGCACAGAGTTCCTTGGTGACCGCTGTATTTATCCACCTCTTGAGCTCCTTCTGTCCCAGCATGGAAGCCGCATGTGCTACGGAGCTTATGCCCTTGTTGACAGTCATACGGTTTACCATCTCCAGAAGGGAGATTACCAGCGCCGTATCTCTTCCGATGACCTTGGCCGCATCGCTTAAGTCGAAATCGGAGTCATTTACTACATTTAAGAGCTCTATATAGTTGACCTTCAGAGGAGCGACCTCTGTGTCCTCGGTCTTTCTGGGCTTACGGAAGAAGCTTCCCTCGTATAAGGTGTAGCCGCCGTCGGCCTTGAGCCTGTCAAAGTCCTCCTGAGTCTCGACGTTCACCGCGCAGAGCTTGATATTCGGATAGACCTTTCCGAAATAGACCTTGGCCACCTCTATCTTTATCTTCTTATGGTTCAAAAGGATGTAGTCCATAAGGGAGAGGATCTCACGGTAGGGCTCGAATTTTTCTATCGGAAGCTTCTGTATAGCCAGCTTATAGCCCTTGCTCTTGAGCTCCTTGAGCCTGTCCACGTAGTCCTTCACCGGTGCCACAGTATCGTCTATAAGAAAGACTATACTGCTGTGGGGCTCTCCGCACTGCTCGTCCACATTCGAAAAGATCGAGACGTTGTTGATCTCCACGAATACGTCCTTATCACCGGAAAGAGTCTCCATTCCGATACTGTCTACGATCTCCAGACCTTCGACCCGCGTCGCCCCGTCAAAGCGCCCGCTCCCCATGAAGCTGGGATTTAAAAGGAAGTTGTCCTTCTGAACGAAGATCGAGTAGGACGAAACTGCCATGTTTTCATCAAATAATGGTATAAGTGTCGCAAGCATAGTTCATATCTCCTAAAATGTTGATTTTATGCCTTTCTCCATTATAAGCGTTAATTAAAATTTTTTCAATGATTTTGTTAGCCTTGCGACCGCCCTGCGACCGCCCTATAATTAAGTATAAACTATTTCTGCGGCTGCCGCCAGTGGAGCGTATTTGACAAAGCCATACTTTACAGTATCATATTTACTATACATTTTTTAAGGG